>NZ_DAIQRQ010000027.1:30027-58321 GCF_036786105.1 Ohtaekwangia sp. | reverse complement strand
TAAACTACCGTAATATTGCGTTATTACGGTACTATGGGAATCACAAAATCAGAACTCTTCAAGAAACGCCAAAACAGAGTAGCTCATTTAGCGAAAGCATTTGACCACCCTGCACGCGTTGCTATTATCGAGTATCTACTCAGCAACCAGACCTGTATTTGTAATGACCTGGTAGATATACTTCCATTATCTCAATCAACCATTAACCAGCATTTGAAAGAGCTTAAAAGCATTGGCATTATCAAGGGAGAGATTGAAGGGCCAAAAGTGAATTACTGCATTGATGAAAAAGTCTGGGAAGAGGCAAGGGATATATTTATAAATCTGTTTTCTCAATTTGTTTCGAAGAAGAACTGCTGTTAAAAAATTTGATCAATCATACCGTAATATTACAATAATACATTGTCGAAAAATATAGTATAGAACTATGGCAACATTCACCAGCGCATTACTTTCTGCCTTGCAGCCTACAGTCGAACGATTGACTGAGGAGTTTAATGAGATTCCGTCTGAGCGAAAGGACATTTTAAAAGAGTTGACTCAATTTGTTCAGAATGGAATTGATAAAAAGCAATCGGTATATCTGAACTTCATTTGCACGCATAACTCTCGCAGAAGTCATCTCTCGCAGATATGGGCGCAAGCTGCCGCATACTATTATGGCGTTCCAGGGGTATTGTGTTTTTCAGGAGGTACAGAAGCAACAGCTTTTAATCCCAGAGCAGTAAATGCCATGCAGAATGCGGGTTTCACTATTTCCAAGACATCGGAAGGCGATAATCCTGTGTATGACGTAAAGTATTCGCAGGATGCACCAGCTATAAAAGCATTCTCAAAGAAATATGATGATCCTTTCAATCATAATAAAGATTTCGCTGCGGTAATGACGTGTTCACATGCTGATGAGAATTGCCCTATTGTATTCGGTGCTGTTGCAAGGATTCCGCTTCGATATGATGATCCAAAGAATTTCGACGATACACCTCAGGAAGCAGCTAAGTATGCGGAGCGTGTTGAACAAATAGGAAGAGAGATATTGTTTGCGTTCTCACAAGTTAATCTCTAAGAAGCATGAGTAATCAAAAGAAACTCGGCTTCCTTGACCGGTACCTGACACTCTGGATTTTTCTTGCCATGATCGCAGGGATTGTACTTGGCAATATGTTTCCGGTAGAAGAGCTTATGTCAAATTTTCAGGTGGGCACCACAAATATACCGCTTGCAGCCGGACTGATCATTATGATGTATCCGCCATTGGCGAAAGTGCGATACGAACACCTGGGGAAGGTATTCAAGAATATAAAAGTTATCAGCTTATCTCTTATCCTTAACTGGATTATAGGGCCAATCATTATGTTTCTGTTAGCTATAGTATTTCTGCATGACAAACCGGAGTATATGGTCGGCTTGATTCTCATAGGGCTTGCCCGATGTATTGCTATGGTACTGGTGTGGAATGATCTTGCTAAAGGTGATAAAGAATATGCTGCTGGATTGGTAGCACTAAATAGCATTTTTCAAGTACTTTTTTACAGTCTGTTTGCTTGGCTCTTCATCACGGTGCTTCCTGTATACTTTGGTGTAAGCGGGCATATTGTAAACGTGAGCATGCTCGATGTTGCTAAAAGTGTTTTCCTATATTTAGGTATACCTTTTATTGCAGGTTTTCTCTCTCGATTTCTTTTTATAAAGGCAAAAGGCGAAGATTGGTATATACATCAGGTTATTCCTAAAATTAGCCCACTTACATTAATCGCTTTACTTTTTACAATTGTTATCATGTTCAGTTTCAAGGGTAAGTTGATTATGGAGATTCCGTTAGATGTTGTTCGAATTGCTATACCCTTAGTGATATACTTTATTATTATCTTCATTTTAAGTTTCTTACTCTCTAAGCGATTGGGAGCTAATTATGAAGAGAACGCTTCTGTGTCATTTACAGCTACTGGTAACAATTTTGAGTTAGCAATAGCCGTAGCTGTGGGTGTATTCGGAATAAACTCAGGCCAAGCTTTTGCTGGGGTTGTTGGCCCTCTTATTGAAGTGCCTGCATTAATCTTACTGGTAAATCTTGCGTTCTGGCTAAAGATGAAATTGTATCCGGCTAAAGCTATTTAATTGAAAGGTTGCGTCTTTTTTTAAAGCATTACGTCTTGGTAAAGGAAGAGTGTTATTAAACGACTATGGAATTAACAGTGGCACCGTGGAGTTTTTTTGAGAATGAATTGAAAGGTTTTGTTCTTAAACGTGTACGAGACAAGGCTCTTAGCGAAGATATTGTTCACGATGTTTTTATCAAGGTTCAGGATAAGATTGGACAGCTACAAGAACCTCAAAAGGCTACTGGATGGATATACCAGATTACAAAGAATATGATCGTTGATCATTTCAGAAGGCAATCAAAATATATAAGTGCTTCTGAATTGAATTGGAATGACGATGTTCTTAACTTTAACGAATGCGTTGAGAACACGCTGCAAAAATTGCTTTTAACCCTCCCGGTAAAATATAGAGAAGCTCTTCAACTGGCAGAACTTGAAAACCTTTCTCAAATAGAAATGGCAAAACGTCTTGGTGTTTCCTACTCTGGTGTTAAGTCGCGTGTTCAAAGGGCGAGACAAATGTTAAAGGAGAAATTGCACGAGTCATTGATCATTGAAACAGATGCGTATGGAAATATTGTTTTATGTGTAGATCGTGATCCGAGTTGCTGCAAATGAAAGTATATAAAATGGAAAGGCGGGCAATCCGCCTTTCTTTGTTTTAGCAGCATCCTGTGCTGCAACATCCACCACCTTCGGTGGAGACGATTAGATCTTCCATAATCAATAAATTTTTATCTGAAAATAATACTTGAACGTTTTGTCCGGATGGAAGACGAAGGGTTTCAGAAAAAGACGCAAACTTAATGATGCGTCTTTTAATTCCTTATAGCGTCTCTGTGAAAATTAATCTTAAATGAAAAAGCATTATACTTTTCTATTCATCTTGTTGATTCACTTCAGCGCTTCTAATGGCCAGAAGAAATTTGGCCTTGCACCGGTTAGTGATCACTATAAAGTATTACAATCAATAAGTTCTTTACCAAATCCTCAGCGGGCATGGATGGATACTATAAAATATCCACCAACGGAATACGGAACATCTATAGTATATCTGCTCGTTAAACCATACTACTTATCCGACAGTCAGGTAAAGGCACTTAGTGAGAGTGTAAAGTTTCCAGCTAATAGTTCTGATCAGGTTAGAAAAGAGCTTGATTACCTTTTGAAACTTCAAGAGAAGAGGACTCCCGAACAAATAAAACGTGTTGAATTTTTAGGAAACATTGGTTATTGGCCATCCGTAAATATGGTTCCATCACATCCTTCTTATAAGCAGAACTTGGAAGACTTATTTTTTGAAGGAAGAGAATTGTTGGGAAGTGAGATTAGCGCGAACAATTTCCCCAAAGTATCCAAATTGCTTCAAGGTATTATGCAGGATATGCGAATAATGGAGTTCACCATCAAGTATAAATTGCTTAGACCACGTCCTTATCATCTTGAGCCAAGATTAACACCGCTTACTAAAATCAACTCGCCATCATTCGCCAGTGGTCATACCCTTTGGGCATTTATTCAGGCATTTACGTGGAGTGAAATTGTGCCTGAGAGGCAGCCACAGTTTATAGCCCTTGCAGAAGAGATCAGGCGATCAAGGGAAATTATGGGCATTCACTATCCAAGTGACAACGAAGCTTCACGCCAGGTTGCAGACAAGATGCTTCAGTATTATTTCCAAAATCCAACATTTAAAAATGACTTAAAGGAGGCAATTCTCGAATGGGAAAAACAAGCAGGCAAATTGAAATGACGTTTGAAGAGCTTTCTACTTAAATGTGCCTGAAAAAGTTGATTTTTAATAAATCCTGAAGGAAAAGGTTCGAACTACAGATCCTCCTGTCTACACAACATTAAAAACCTGAATCGTAAAAGATTTAAGGTTTTTTAAATTGAAGTGATTTTTCTTCCGATTTTCCCATGATCTCACATTTCATCCTCTTCTATCAGGTGTAAGTCTGATGCAAAGAAACGTAGTGATTAACCAACGGCAGAAGAGCGCGAAGCCGTTCGACTTTGCAAAAGAACATACCAGCAAGCACAAGTAACTCTGCATACTCCATATATCCCGAGCCGGGCAAGTCTGTTATGTGTGAGCGGTGTTTGTGGAGCAGGTCGTTGATGCAGGTGAAATGATTTCGTAAATCAAGTACTTGAATGCTGTGCTGGCATGGAGATGCTCGATGGCAGTGTTTAGAAAATTTTCATCCTGGATTTTTCATATAGTGAATGTATACAGTAGCAGATTAAGAGTAAATATAATCTGCCAGATAGAAAGGGGTTAGCGATTACTATGGTAATACATTGTAGAATTGTGTACAATTTGTCTCAGTATAAAGATTGCTGCCTACGTCAAAACCTGATTTTTAAAAATCAGGTTTTTCCTGATACAAACACTTTGGAACCTTAGCATCTTTACCCAAACAACGGTAGGGCTGGATGAAATATTTATTTTTTCGACAAGATCGCACGTTATAATTTTTCTGTAGGATACATCGGTATTGCGCCTGAAAACTCACAAAAATTACTATTTGTAAAAACACCTGCGATAAAAATGATCCTTTTATTACATCACGCTTATTTATTGATAGGAAAATATAATATATAGTTATCCTGAACCTATGCATCACACTGTTGAATTTTATCAACAGTATTTTTTGACAAGTGTAAATATTGGGTAAAGCCATCAAAACTCGTATCGTGTTAACAGACAGTTTTAAAGAGCATGTGTAACGTGAGATTCTGGTTATTCCTCTCGCTTTCTTTTGTGTGCATGTGCACCTATTCGCAACAGGCTCAATTGAGCTTCCGGCACATTGGTGCACGCGAGGGACTCTCGCATAGCAATGTAACTTGTATCTTTCAGGACAGTCGCGGATTCATGTGGTTTGGTACCCGTGATGGTTTGAACAAATACAATGGATATACCTTCACGGTTTATCAGAATGACGCAAACGATAAGACCACCATCGGGAATAATTACATTACAGATGTGACAGAAGATCCTTCCGGACGCATCTGGATTGCCACATGGGGCGGTGGTATTAATATCTACAATCGTGAAAGTGATACGTTTATCGACTATAAACATGAACCTGGAAATCCTAATTCATTGGCGAGCGACCAGGTGAGAAGTATCATTCGCGACCATGACGGACTTTTCTGGATTGCAACAGAGGGTGGTGGCCTGGATGTGTTTGATGAAAAGACTAATCGCTTTACACATTACAGGCATGACAGATACGCTGCTGCGAGTCTGGCTGGCAACAACGTTATACAGGTAATAGAAGATCATCAGCACAACATCTGGGCTGCTACAACTGACGGATTGAGTATGTTTGATCGCAAACATAAAACATTCAAAAGCTTCAGGCATGATGATCGCGACTCTCATTCACTCAGTGCGAACGATACGAAAGTCCTTTTTGAAGACAGCCGCCACAGGCTTTGGGTGGGTACACAGGGTGGTGGTCTTAATTTGTTCGATCGAGAAACACAGCGCTTTAAACGATTCAAACATCATGCACAGGATGCCACAAGCCTTGGCCACAACTTTATACTCGCATTGAACGAAGATAGCGATGGTAATTTATGGGTAGGCACCGAAAATGGTGGTCTTAGTATCTTTAATAATCGGACAGCTGCTTTTAGAACTTATTATCAGGACGACATAGATCCTGCATCTATCAGCTGCAATTCCATTTGGTCTATATACAGAGATCAGAAAGGCAATATGTGGCTTGGTACTTTTTCAGAAGGAATAGATCTTTCTAACAAGGAGCAGAGTTACTTTGCGCACTATCGCCACACCTCTTCTCAGCAAAGCCTGGGCAATAATAAAGTACTGAGTATATATGAGGATTCGAAGAACAATTTGTGGGTGGCTACTGATGGCGGAGGTGTTGATCTCTTAAATCGCAAGACGGGTACATTTACACATTTTCGGCACAAAGCGAATAATCCATCAAGTATAACGGGCGATCATGTGCTGAACATTCAGGAAGATAGCTACGGAAATCTTTGGTTTGGTACCTGGGGTGAGGGTATTACGGTGTATAACCCGAAGAAAAATACCTATATACATTTCAGACATGATGACAAGGATACGTCTACGATAAGTAGCAATAATGCATGGGCTATACTGGAAGACAAAGATAAGAACATCTGGATCGGCACATACAATGGAGGCCTGAACCTGTATCATCGCGAAAGCAATACATTTACAGCGTTTGTGCACGATGCCAACAATCCTTCCAGTATAGGCAGCAATAAAGTTATACTCCTATACCAGGATAGTCGAGGCAGGATGTGGATCGGCACGGATGGCGGTGGATTGGATCTTTTTGATCCGGCATCACAAACGTTCACGCATTATGCTCATCATGATAGTGCCAATAGCATCAGCAATAACGCCATCACACAAATACATGAAGATAAACATGGGAACCTTTGGATAGGTACCATGTCAGGATTGAATTACTTTGACATATCTCGAGAAAAGTTTATTGCCTATCGCAAAACGGATGGATTACCCAGCGATTTTATCTCCGGTATATTAGAAGATAATGCAGGTAATTTGTGGATCAGCACGAATAAAGGTATAACACGCTATCAGCCTTCTATTGGCAAATTTCAGAATTTTGATGTAGCCGATGGTTTGCAATCAAACGAGTTTAAACCACATGCATCCTTACTGAGTCGATCGGGAGCTATGTACTTTGGTGGTACCAATGGCTTCAATGAATTTTTTCCTGACAGAATTCGCGAAAAGCACTATAAAGTGCCTATCGTGCTCACGGACTTTCAATTGTTCAATACTTCTGTACCGATAGCCAATAGCACGCATCCGGACTCGCCACTTAAAAAGAGCATTACCGAAACGAACGCCATTACCCTGGGGCATAATCATACCGTCATCTCATTTGAATTTGCTGCGTTAAATTATGCGGATGTTGGACGAAAGACATATTCCTACTTCCTGGAAGGATTTGACAAGGATTGGGTGAAGTGCGGAAACGAACGCAAAATTACCTATACCAACCTTGCCCCGGGCACCTATATATTTAAGATGCGGGCCATTGATAGTGGAGGAGACTGGGATACAAATATACTTTCGCTGCAAATGATTATCATGCCCCCTTTCTGGCAAACCTGGTGGTTTACAACCCTGGCTATACTATCGGCCACCGGATTAGGTTATCTGATCTACAGAATACGAACGAATGCTATTCAGAAACAAAAGCATGAACTGGAAGAACAGGTGCGTGAGCGCACAGCAGAGGTGGTGCAACAGAAAGAGATTCTGCAACATCAGGCACAAAACATGCAGCGGCTGAATGTGCAGTTGCAGGAACAAACCGACTTTCTGTATGCTATGAATGAAGAATTGCAGCAACAGAAAAACGAAATTCTGCGCAAGCGTGAAGAAGCCGAGATGGCACGCTTGGAAGCCGAACGCGCCAACCAGGCCAAGAGTATATTTCTCGCAACGATGAGTCACGAAATACGCACACCGATGAATGGATTACTGGGCATGACTTCGCTGCTGGCCGAGACTGCGCTTACACAGGAGCAACTGGAATATACCAGCACGATTCGTGGAAGTGGTGATGCCCTGCTCACGGTGATCAATGATATTCTTGATTTCTCCAAGATAGAGTCTGGCAATCTTGAACTGGATTATCATAATTTTGATTTGCGTCAATGCATAGAAGATGTGATGGATGTGTTCTCTGCCAAAGCTTCACAAAAAAACCTTGACCTTGTATACCAGATAGACTATCGCATTTCCGCACAATTAATAGGAGATAGCCACCGGTTACGCCAGGTGTTGCTGAACCTGATTGGTAATGCAATGAAGTTTACACACCAGGGTGAAATTTTTGTAGGAGTTGATTTATTGAACCGTAATAACGGGGAACTGGAGCTGGCTTTTGAAGTAAGAGATACCGGTATAGGTATATCCCCGGATAAACTTCCGCGGTTATTTAAAGCTTTTACCCAGGCAGATTCGTCTACTACGCGCAAATATGGCGGAACCGGGCTCGGGCTCATTATCAGCAAGCGCCTCGTGGAATTAATGGGTGGCTATATTACCGTGGAGAGCGAACAGGATACCGGTGCTACATTCAGGTTTACTTTCCATACGAAAGAGAGTCGTGAGTCTATACGGCAATATGCATTGTGCAGCACTGCTGGTAACGAAGGTAAGCGCGTGCTAATTGTAGACGACAACGTCACCAACTTAACGATACTGAAGAATCAGTTAGAGCATTGGAATCTGACATCAGTGCTGGCATCATCTGGCCAACAGGCGCTTCAATTGCTTTCGGAAACTACATACGACCTGGTAATATCGGATATGCAGATGCCGGTGCTGGATGGTGTGCAGTTAACGCAACGCATCAAGGATAATTATCCAAACATACCGGTAATTCTGTTGAGTTCGGTGGGAGATGAGAGCAAAAAGAAATATGCAGACCTGTTTTGCGCTATACTTACCAAGCCGGTAAAGCAGCAAAATCTTTGCAAAGTGATTCATGCAGCATTCCGTCCCGGAAAAAATGCAGGCGGGCGCGAAGAAAATTTACCCACTCAACAATTATTAACAGAAGACTTTGCTTCACAATACCCGCTTCGCATCCTCGTGGCAGAAGATAACCCCGTGAATCAGAAGCTGACCACATTGGTATTGAATAAGCTGGGCTATCATAACATCTCTATTGCGCAAAGCGGACTTGAGACATTAAAGAAACTTAACGAGCAATTCTATGATATAATTCTCATGGACGTTCAGATGCCGGATATGGATGGACTGGAAACAACGCGCATGATCCGTGAGAAGCACCACCAACAGCCGGTGATCATTGCCATGACTGCCAATGCCATGCAGCGCGATCGTGACGAATGCTTTGAAGCGGGTATGGACGATTATATCAGCAAACCAGTAGTGATTGATATATTGGTTGATATGCTAAAAAAATGGGCACAGCTAAAGCAATCAGATTCAAGGATTGTTTTATGAGAGCGGAACCGTTATCTGGTACAGGGTTAAGCGTTAATAGATCCATCTGATGATATAAACTGGTTAGTTACAACTTGCCCAACAATTCCGTCAATTGTACTTTGTGTTGGCGGAGTTTGGGCAGATAGTCATGTGCAAGCGCCATCACACTCGGTTCTGTCCCGTGGCTCAGTTCGTTTTCCAGCATCGCTATATCCGCGTTGATCGTTGTTAGCTGATCTTGTGTAAAGGTGATATCAAATGATGCAATAGTTGCGTTCTGTAAAGTAGAAAGATCGGAGGCTGCATCGGCAGGTATAGCAACCGGCAATGTATACCGGGTGTTGGTAGCAATGGTTTGTAGTTGCGTGCGTGTTTGTTCAAGATCGCCTAATATTTCAGCAGCAACAGTTTGAGTAGCCGTTTTTCCATTTTGTGTTGCCAGTGTAGTGGCTTGTATTTTGTATTCGTTATAGCTATACAAATAGGTTATAAACGTTCGATCGGTTTCATTTAATTCATACGGACTCTCTTCCGTTTCGCATGCACAAGACGTTGACAGGAGTAGCACCGTCCATAAAAAGTAGGTATAGATATAGTGTAAAATCCTGCGTTTCATAAGTATTAATAATAGGGTGTAGTTCAATATTGCCAAAAACATTCGGGACATTGCAATGATGTTATAACAATTCAATGAAAATTAATTGTCCTTTAATTCAGGCATGATATAATGGGGAAATCTGTCCTCATTGTTTTAAAAAAGAATTTTAGAAAAAATCACGCCAGTGATTTTTTACAATTCTGCGCCGGCTGGTGAAAATACCTTTGTTAAAAAACAACGGAAATGAAAACAAACACATCAAGAAGAAAAGCGCACAGAAACGTTAGTCTGTTCGCGGCAATCCTGTTATTGCCCGCCATGGCATACAGTCAGAAAACAGCTCGCCATGAAATGAATAAAACAAACAATACATCAGCTATGGAAACAACAATAAACAAGGAAGTTATTCGCAAAGTATATGAAGCTATGAACACACGAAATGTGGCATTTTTCCAAAGCGTTATATCAGAAGAATATACCAGCGTAACGGGTACAAAAGGCAGCGCAGGATTTTATGAACCGATAGTCGCATTGACTAAAGCGTTGCCCGACATTCAATGGAAGGTAGAAGAACTTATTGCCGAAGATGACAAGGTTGTAGTAAAGCAAAAAATAACCGGAAAACAAACGGGACAGTTTCAATATATAGCACCTACAGGTAATGCCATCGTAAGCGATGGTATTGCTATCTATACCTTTAGGAATGGCAAAATTACAAGCTCTCAGGTAAATACAGACAGACTTGGATTCTTACAGCAATTGGATGTACTTCCTGTTGATCTGTCTACTTTGCAGGTGAATAAAGAGGAAGTAAATTTCATAGATAAATTTTTTGTTCCCGCTGCCGCAAAGAAGGAATTTCTGGAGCGCATGGAAATAAATCGGTCCTTTATAAAAAGCCTGCCGGGTTTTATAGAAGATGCCGCCTATGTGTATACCGATGAAAACAACAACCTGATCTGTGTTACTGTGGCACGCTGGAAAAACCAGGAAGCATTTGCCAAGGCAAAAGAAGCTGTACAGGCCGAGTATCGCAAGCAAGGCTTCGATGCTGCTGAAATGTTCAAACGACTGAACATCACTGCGGATCGTGGTGTATATACACAGATGGTGAATTAACCTATTGTTTAAATGGTGAGATATGAAGCCTGGTGTAAAGTATCATCAGGCTTTTTTTGCATAATGGTAGAATAGATCAGATCACAGCGCTTGCCGATGCCCTGTCGGTTTTATTCTATTTTCCAGGTTCATGGGGCTATAATTTTGTTTTAAAATCAAACGATCATGAACCGAAATTCTTTTATTATGCTTATCGCGTTTGTCCTGCTGAGCTTGTCGGCCTCAGCGCAAGACTCTGTGCCGGATGGCAGAAAAATCTATGAGAAGAATTGTGTACGCTGTCATGGTAAAGATGGTACCCGCGGCCAGTTCGGTGCGAAAAATTTACAGGTGAGTACATTGAGCCGTACGGAAGCCGAGTTGGTGATTCGTGAGGGAAAGCGCATCATGCCCTCGTGGAAGAAGAAACTCACTTCAGCAGAGATTATCCGGGTGGTTGCCTATATAGAATCTTTACGAATCACTCCAACCCATAACGTACCATGAAACGACCTATGAGCACAACCATTCTTGTTCTAACCGCTACAGCTACCGGATTGATCAGTGGCTTGTTTTATTCCTATAGCTGTTCGGTAAATCCCGGCCTGGGTAATTTACCGGATGCGAATTATATAGCAGCCATGCAGTCCATCAATAAGGCAATCATTAATCCGCTTTTTATGATGAGCTTCCTTGGCACCCTTGTACTTCTTCCGCTAAGCACATATTATTCGTATAACGCTTCTATGATGCTTCGGTTTTATTTGTTGCTTGCGGCTACCATCTTGTATGCAGCGGGTGTCTTTGGCGTAACAATGTTGGGTAATGTACCCTTGAACGATGCTCTGGAGAAAGTAAATCTGCAGGCAGCTTCTCCTGCTGAAGTCAGAGCTTACCGCATTTCTTTTGAAGGCCCGTGGAATTATCTGCACCGTATCCGCAGTCTTGCGTCATCGGGAACATTGATTCTGGTAGTGCTGGCGTGTGTGCTGGGTAAAGAGTAAAGTGCGTGACGCTTTATGCATGCTCACCGTATAATGATCAGCTGTAGAGTTCCCGTTCGTCAGCTTTATTTGTGCATTAATTTTACAGTTCGTTATTCCCGGTATAAATACTTTTTGCGATTTTTAGCGGTTCAATTTTTCAACTCTAAAATACATTACTATGCAAGCAAAAATCGGAATAGAGCCTGCTTTACTGAGCAAGGTGGCTTACGAACTTTCCAGAATACTCGCTGACGAGTTTGTTCTATATACCAAGACCAGAAACGCTCACTGGAATGTAGAAGGTCCTGACTTTTATAGTGTTCATAAATTCTTTGAAGATCAATACGAGATACTGGACGATACGATGGACGATATAGCAGAGCGCATCCGTTCTATCGGTCACTATGCACCGGCAACGCTGAAGGAGTTCTTGAGCCTCACCAAACTTACAGAAGAATCGCGCAGTGCGAATAGCAGCGGCGGCTTCATTAAAGAATTACTGGACGACCATGAAACCGTAATCATTCACCTGCGTGAGAATATCAACCGCTTTGCCAACGAATACCAGGATGCCGGAACCAGCGACTTCATTACCGGTCTTATGGAAACACATGAAAAGATGGCGTGGATGTTGCGTTCACATTTGAAATAAGATAATTTGAATTATCCTTCTTTCTTCAATATGCTATACTCTGAACATACAGGGTATAGCATTTTTTTAGATCACTCTTGGCTCAACGTACCAAACAGGCGATCCCAGATACTGGTATAGAAACCAAAGTTGTGATGTATATCCTGGTGGTGCTGGTGATGAAAGGTTGAAGTGCCGATATATTTAAGCACAGGGTTACTGCGAAGCCTTTCGGACAAAGGCTCAAGGCCAAGATGGCCGATCATGCCAAAGAGCACATTAACCGTGAGGTATAGTATCATCGCGTATAAGTTAAACGGATATACAATTAGCAACACTAACCATAATCCTCCAAACGAAATAGTTTCCACAGGGTGCAAAACGAAGAGGTCTATAGGTTTCGGATCGATCGCCTGGTGGTGCAGCCGATGCATGAGGTTATATAAAAATGTTTTATGGATAATGAAATGGAAAATGTACATCAGTAAGTCCATCGCCAGAAACAGGATGATGAAATCAACGATAATATAGAGCGATAGATGGATATGGATACTGATGATGTGATGCTTCCATAGCCAGAAGCCTGCATACGTTACGGCCGTGTTCAGTATATTGGTAATACCGCATAGCAACCACTCGTGTGAAGTATACCGGTAGGAAGGTGCCACCGGTGTATAGTGTTTTTGCAAGGCACGGCCAATAAGCAGGACGAGCGCTGTAATCAGCATGTTTTCTGCCAGAAAGAAAAGCCACAACACGGCTTCAGGAAGCGTGAGCAAGGTATTCAGAAATTCCTGCAGCATATCGTCAAACTTCATAGTATAGTTACAGCTTGCCTTTTAATACTTCTTCTTCAAACGTATTTATACCGGCTTCTACAGAGGCGCGAATCTTTTCTTTTGTTTCCTTCTCCTTTATAAAGCTGTAGTCGATGCTGTTGAATATAAACGTCTTTATATCGGCATACGATATTTCGGGATAGCGTTTTGCCAGCAACACAAATTGATGAACGTGATTGCTTCGCAATATACCGGGATCATCCGTAGATATAACGATGGGCACGTTGTGCTGTTTGTATAGTGTAATGGGGTGGTCGTTATTCTTTACATTCAGAATAAATTCATTGCTCCATAAATTGATCTCAATAGGCACGCGATGGTCGTGCATATAGCGGAGCAATTCGCCGCTGTTATCTTCATACGCCATGTCAACACCATGACCAATACGGTTGGCGCCGGCTATATATACTGCATCGCGAATGTGGAAGGTAAGGTCTTCGGGTTTAACAAGCCCCAGGGTGAGCTCACCGGCATGCATGGAGTATTTTACCGTTGGGTATACGTGGTGGCAATACCGGAACATATACATGTGCAGGCGATAATCGCGCATGGATACATCGCCATGCTCGGGCGAAAGTATATTTACACCACCTATCAGTGGATTGCTGTGTGCAGCTTCAAACGCCAATAACAGATCGGTAAAGAATTTTACTGGATCGGTTTTTCTGTTTACGTAGGTGAGGTAGCGAATCGTTACATCATCATCGTCCGGTACAAATTCGTTGTGAATACTTTGCAATGTTGTGTTAAAATCGGTAACGCAGGCAAACAGATTTTGCTTACGGAGGTCGTGAAGAATTGAATCGAGTACCGGTTTCAGTTTGATTGTATCGCTATACTGGTGCAGCGTTAGTAATTTTTCATAACGATCGGCCTGCGCGGGAATAATGCCGCAGGGTATACCTTTCAGCATAAGTTCCAGGTATTGCACATGCTCTGTTTTCGCGCGGTCTTTTAATTCACGGAGACCTATACCCGTTTCATGCCATCCGCCGGAAGGTAAATGTCCAAAGCTGTCAAAAAAATGTTCATGCGAAGGACCATCGGAGGGTACGTAATCTTTTACTGACCATTGCTGGAGTATGCGTTGCTTAAGGGTTGCAAGCTTTCCTTTTTTTATAATGTCTTGTATATAAACGTAGCGTTTATAGTTTCCTTTTTTGTTAATGCTCTTGATGCTGTCGTATTCATAAGCAAGCGATACCGTATCGAACCACGGCTTTTTTCGCAACAGGTAATTCCAGTACGTTTCGCCGTATACTGAACCTGAAAAGTGGTTGTGAAGATCGCCACCTTTTGGCATACGCGAGAAAAAAGCGGTAAGCAGTGCCTCATTGTTACGAATCTCTTCGAAGTACCGGTGCATGGATGTTGCACGGTCTGTAGCCGGCTTGCAGGCCGTTGCTAAAACAAGGCAGAGAAAGGGAAGGAGATAAGCAAAACGAACGGTAGAAAATGGTGTGGTCATGGCCGATTAAATTCCGGTGATCCGGGGATGGTTAGATGAAAGATAAGCAGTAGGTTGAATATAAATTTTTGTGTGATGGATTGAATATAAATTTTAGTATGGTCAGTTCCGGATTTCGCCTATAAATGCGTTGAGAAAATTACAAGAGTGGAAACCGGGAAACGTGGCCGGCAAAAGTACAATATCGCAGGGAAAGATGTGCACAAAGGGATATCAAACATGAGATATATGTTGCCCCTATATATAGTAATCGGGTGGATATGAGGTTATAAATTTTACGTTTTTGAACAAAAAAGCGATAAGTTTGTTTCACTTAACAAAGCACAACAACCCATGAAAACTTTCCTGTTATCATTGCTTATGGTTTTACCGACTATGACATCATCTATTTATGACTTTAAGATGAATTCAATCGATGGCGATTTGATTGATTTTTCCAGGTATAAAGGTAAAACGCTGATGATTGTAAACGTGGCATCGAAGTGTGGCTTTACCAAGCAATATGCCGATCTGGAAAAGCTGCATGAGCAGTTTGGCGATAAAGTAACGATCCTCGGTTTTCCGGCCAACAATTTCGGTTCACAGGAGCCGGGTTCCAATGCTGAGATTGCGTCCTTCTGTCAGAAGAACTTCGGTGTAAAATTCCAGATGTTTGAGAAAATATCTGTAAAAGGAGATGATCAGAGTGCACTCTATGCATGGCTGAAAGAAAAGACTGGTCATGAGCCAACCTGGAACTTCTGCAAGTATCTGGTGAAGCCTGACGGCACGGTAAAGTTTTATGAATCGAAAGTAAATCCGTTGGATAAGGAAATCATTAATGAAATTAATTAAAGTAACGTTTATTATTGCAGGTACGATGGGGCTGGTAGCATTCCTTTCTTCAAAGCTGATCTCGGCCGATCGGCCTCAGCAAGTGAGTGGTTCAATCTACGATTTCAAATTGAAATCGCTGGATGGGCAGGATATTGATTTTAGCCAATACAAAGGCAAGAATCTGCTGATTGTAAATACAGCTTCCAAATGCGGATATACTCCGCAATATGCAGACCTCGAAAAGTTACATGAACAATATGGCGACAAGGTGGTCGTGCTGGGCTTTCCTGCTAACAATTTTCTGTGGCAGGAACCCGGCACGAATGCCGAGATCGCATCGTTTTGCCAGAAGAATTATGGTGTTACGTTTCAGATGTTTGAGAAAGTTTCGGTGAAGGGACGCGATCAACATCCGCTATACCGCTGGCTGGCAGGCAAAGCCGGTAAATCACCTTCCTGGAATTTTTGCAAATACCTGGTAGACAAAAGCGGTAATGTAGTGGCTTTCTATGGCCCGAAAGTCGATCCGTTGGATAACGAGATCATCAGCAAGATCACACAGTAATTTTATAAAATAGTTCATGTATTTTATACCGCGAAGAAGCAGAAAGTATACTTTTGTAGCGATATGAATACAAAGGTCTGGCTTCAGGCATTTCGCTTACGCACGCTTCCGCTGGCGCTGTCATGTATAGCCATGGGTGGTTTTCTTGCATCCGCAGCAGGTGCATTTCAATGGAATATCTTTCTGTTGTGTGTGTCTACTACTATATTTTTACAAATACTTTCCAACCTGGCGAATGACTACGGCGATTCGATACATGGTGCTGATAGCACCGACCGCAAGGGGCCTTCACGTGCCGTACAAAGCGGCGCTATCTCTTCCGCACAGATGCGCAAGGCTGTTATCATCTTTGTGTTGCTGTGCCTGGCCAGCGGTATAGCACTGCTGTTCGTTTCGTTTGGTATAAACTGGAACGCTATACTCTTCTTTTTCGGGCTGGGTATATTGAGCATACTCGCTGCGATAGCCTATACCGTGGGGCGTAAGCCGTATGGATATATAGGGCTTGGCGATCTTTCGGTATTAATCTTCTTTGGATTGGTAGGCGTAATGGGTTCATACTATCTTTTGGCCAAGCAGATTACCTGGCAGCAAATATTGCCGGCATTGAGCTGCGGGCTGTTCTCCATTGCGGTGCTCAACATCAACAACATTCGTGATATAGAGTCTGATCTGAAGGCCGGCAAGTTTTCTATACCCGTGCGCATTGGCAGAGAAAGAGCCATTGTATACCATTGGTTTCTATTGACGAGCGGATTACTTTCTGCTGCGGTATATTGTGTACTTACCTTTTCATCGCCATGGCAATTTCTGTTTCTGGCGAGTGTGCCGTTGTTTATAAAAAATGGTATGGCTGTGAGCACCCGGCCATCGCATGAACTCGATCCATACCTCAAGCAAATGGCCCTGTCTACACTTTTATTTGTGCTGTTGTTTGGTATCGGCCAGATTCTCGGTCGAAGTTTTTAACAGGCTTTAAACCAAACCCTTCTAACGTGTGTCTAATGATGGAATGATAATTTAATATCATTCATGTCGTTCTATCTTAAAGCCCAGACGCATGAAATATTTTGTTGCCAGTCTTGTGATAGCGATGGCATGGTCGTGTCATCCCGAGCCGAACGCGTACGATCTGCTCGATCAGATGGTGGTCTCAACCAACTACGATACAACGGCTGTTTTCAATTCCTATAAAACCTATAGTTTGCCAACCGATACGATCGGCTATGTATCGGATACGGACCCGAACGATACCATTATTACTTCGCCCAAGTATAATCTGCCACGCGGTGTATTGAAAGCGGTGGAAGCCAACATGACGAAGTATGGCTATCAACGCGTGGCGCAAGGCCAAACAGCTGATATAGGAGTAAATGTATATGCCGTAAAGAATCTCAATCTCTTTCAGCAGGTTATTTATCCTAATTATTATTATTCCGGCTACTATGGATACGGTGGTTACTATTACTATCCATACGTGCAGACGTATGCATTTAACACCGGCTCGCTGGTAGTAGAATTTGTAGACCTGAAAAATGCCACGGCCAATGGTAAATATAAAGTAATCTGGAATGCCTATATGGGCGATTTGTTCAACACCGCGCGTGATGAAACGGAAGAGTCGGTAGATGCAGTGAATCAGGCATTCGATCAATCACCGTATTTAAAATTACCCTAGTCATGAAGTACCTGTTCAGTATATGTTTTCTGTTTGCTGCACATGTGCTGTGTGCACAGCATAATTATTTTTATGTCAGCCTGGATGTAAACAAACCATTGGCCGGCACCGAGTGGATGGGAGGCGGTGCCAGTGCACGTGGAGCACGCCTCGGGTATCGCAGCTTCATTCGGGAGGGTGATCGCTTTTCGCTGGGCGCTGATTTCAATTTTACATCCTACAACAAATACAATCCCACGCATGTGTTCGAAAGCCCTGGTGGTGCCATCGGTACTGATTATTATAATTACCTGTATCAATATGGTCTTACGGTAAGTGGCCAGTATTATTTCCCGGTAGGGGAGAGTGAGCACTTTTTTCCGTATGCAGGCCTCGGTATAGGAGCTACTCATATTGAGTACACCCGGTACTATAACATCTATTCCGATGTAGAGAAGAAATGGGGATTTCTGGCCAGGCCGGAAGCCGGTATTGTAATCCGGTTTGTGAAAGATCGCGCTATCGGTGCCATGGCCGCCGTGCATTACGATTATACCACTGCCAAAAGCCCGAAGTTCGGCCTCGGCAACTTCTCTTCTGTTGGCTTCCAGGTAGGGCTGGTGTTTATGAACCGCTACTAGCGGTAGGCAAAGCGTTGTAAAGTTACCGAAAGGCATGTTTGTCTCCATTTGCCCGCCAGCCTTGCACTTTATTCACATTCATTCTTCCATCGAAAAAATCTCGGGTTATCTTTGCACCCATGCCGCAACAGATACTCATTTTAGATTTCGGTTCACAGTATACCCAATTGATTGCCCGCCGGGTTCGTGAGCTCAATGTTTATTGTGAAATCCACCCTTTTAACAAAATTCCTGCGATTACGCCCGATATTAAAGGGGTAATCCTGTCGGGAAGCCCGTGTTCCGTACGCGACCAGGGTTCTCCGGATGTAGACATTGCACAATTTGGCAACCTGCCGGTGCTGGGTGTTTGCTATGGTGCCCAGCTGATCGCGCACAAGAGCGGAGGCCAGGTGCTTCCCTCGCACGCCCGTGAATATGGCCGCGCCAAACTTACCACGGTAGATCATCATAACCCTTTACTGAAAGAGATTGCGCTTGACGGACAAGTATGGATGTCGCATGCCGATACCATTGCTTCCGTGCCTGATACGTTCGAAGTAATCGCGGCTACACCTTCTGTAAAGGTGGCGGCCTACCGCGTAAAAGGAAAAGAAATTTACGGCATACAGTTTCACCCGGAAGTAACACATACCATCCAGGGTAAAGAGCTGTTGAGAAACTTTGTAGTGCACATCTGCGATTGCCAGCAGGACTGGACGCCCGATCAGTTTGTAGAAACTACCGTGGAAAGTCTGAAGGCCAAACTTGGCAACGACAAAGTGGTGATGGCACTGTCGGGCGGGGTTGATTCTACCGTAGCGGCTATATTGGTTCACAAAGCTATCGGTAAAAATCTCCACTGCATTTTTGTTGATAACGGATTGCTGCGCAAAAATGAGTTTGAGCAGGTGCTGGATTCTTACAAGCACATGGGCCTGAACATTAAAGGCGTAGACGCGAAAGAGAAATTCTATACGGCGCTGAGCGGACTCACTGATCCGGAAGCGAAGCGCAAAGCCATCGGTAAAACATTTATTGATGTGTTTGATGAAGAGTCGCACCTGATACAGGATGTGAAGTGGCTGGGGCAGGGAACGATCTATCCCGATATTATTGAATCGGTTTCTGTGAAAGGTCCTTCCGTTACCATCAAGTCGCACCACAACGTAGGAGGCCTGCCCGAAAAAATGAAGTTGAAAGTTGTTGAGCCGCTCAATACGTTGTTCAAAGACGAAGTACGTGTGGTCGGTAAAACATTAGGCATTGATCCTGCTATATTGGGTCGTCATCCATTCCCGGGACCGGGTCTTGGCATCCGTATTCTCGGAGATATTACGGCTGATAAAGTAAAGATTCTGCAGGAAGTAGACAGCATCTTCATAGGCGGATTAAAGGAGCACGGCTTGTATGATAAAGTGTGGCAGGCGGGAGCCATGTTGTTACCTGTGCAATCGGTAGGGGTTATGGGAGATGAGCGTACCTACGAACGCGTGGTGAGTCTTCGGGCCGTTACCAGCACCGATGGTATGACTGCCGACTGGGCTCACTTGCCGTATGAGTTTCTGGCGAATGTTTCCAGCGATATTATTAACAAAGTGAAAGGTGTAAACCGCGTGGTATACGATATCAGTTCAAAACCACCGGCTACCATCGAGTGGGAATAATGTATAGAAATGCCGGGTATGAAAATATATACCGCTATTCTGTATGCACGCGTCTTAATACATGTAAACTTCAGAGCATAGCATGATCAGCAGAAAATTAATCGTTTGTCTGTCGTTTTTAATTCCTGTATCAGCCTTTGCCCAGGTCATTGATTACAACAAGCAGTTCTTCAATGGCAAGCAGCTTTTCCGCGAAGGAAAGTATAACCTGGCGATGGAGACATTGAAGCCGCTGATTCCGTATGCATCCAATAATCAGTTCTCCGAATACGCTTCTTTCTATTATGCACTCGCTGCCCACAACCAGGGCTATATGGCCGTATCGAAAGATATGTTCAACCAGTTGAAGTCGCTGCACCCTGCATGGGACAAGATTGACGAAGTAAATTTCTGGCTTGGCAAAATATACCTGGATAGTAAAGATTATTTCCAGGGCCTAAAGATGCTTTCTTCTATCAAAGACAAGAAGATGGAGAAAGATATTGATGCACTCAAAGCAAAAGCATTGGTTAACGTAACGGATATAGAAACGCTGAAAATGATGCGTGAAGAATATCCGAAAGATGAAGTGGTGGGTAAAGCACTGGTGGCGGCATTGGCAAAAGATATGGCCAATGTAGAAAGCCGTACGCTGCTGGAGTCACTCATCAGTCAATATGGTTTAAAGAAAACTGATTACTTCCCGGAAACGCCTAAATCTACGATGAAGGATTCCTACTCGGTAGGCGTTATGTTTCCTTTCCTGGTAAATACACTCGACCCGACACCAGGCCGCAAGCGTAACCAGATTGTGCTTGATTTTTATGAGGGTATGCAACTGGCCGTTGATACACTCGCGCAACAAAACGTAAAGATCAGTCTGCGTGCATACGACACCGACCGGAACGTAGAGAAGATAAAGTCACTGCTCAATACAGATGAGCTGAAGAGTATAGATCTTTTGGTGGGGCCGTTCTTCCCGGAAGAGAATAAGCCTATTCAGGATTTTTCGCTTGCCAACAAAATAAATGTATTCAATCCATTCTCGAATAACAGTGATGTGATTGGCAACAACCCCTACGCGTTTTTATACCAGCCTTCTATAGAAACGCTGGGTAAAAAGTCTGGCGAGTTTATGGCATCCACAGTACGGAAGAAAAACTGCCTGGTATTCTATGGTACGTCTCGCAGAGATTCTTTGCTGGCCGCTACATTTGTGGAGAAAGCCCGCGAAAAGGGAATGAAAGTGCTCGGCTCACATCGTATTGTAAAAGAGTCGCTTCCTAAAATTGTAAATATACTGGCAACACCTACGGAGTATGATGAATTCAGATATCCTAAACAGTTTACACTGAGGAAGGATAGCCTCGGTGGCGTATTTGTTGCTTCAGATGATGCACTCATCTATACCAAAGTACTCGGCGCAGTAGATACCCGTGGCGACTCTGCTATGGTAATTGGCTCTGAAGACTGGCTGGAGCAAACAGCACTGGAACTTGACAAGTATAGTTCATTGCCGGTAGTGTTCATGGCTCCCAATACACCGCTTACCAGCAACCCGCATCTCTCGGCTTTCATCGCGAAATTCGTACGTGCGCATGGACATACACCGTCACTATATTCTATGATGGGGTATGAGTTTATGCTCTTCGCAGGAAATCAACTGAAGAAGAACGGAGTATATTTCCAGGAAGCAATGAACAAAGAGAAGATCATTAACGGATACCTCACACAAGGATTCAATTATCAGTTCAGCCGCGACAATCAGCTGGTGCCGTTCATACGGTTCAGACATGGTAAAGCAGTTGTGGTGGATAAAGGTGCTAACCGTTAATCGTATCCTGCTTTTCTATTCGAAGTGAATACCGTTTGGGGTTATCGCATCCTGAAAATTAATAATTTCAAAAGTTCTGATTTGCTGCTGGCAGGAGCGTTTGAACCTGGCCTATAAAAGTTCTTTAAACATTAAAAGCGAATATCAGCAACGCTGACAAGTACGATGCGTTGTCTTTCGATTCCTCGTCTACATTCATGGACTTGTAATATCTATTGTCTTTTTCAAACGGGTTTAGGGAAAGCGGCCATAGCAACCGTCTTAACCATAAGGAGGCACTCACCTCCCAGGGAATTCAACTGCCTCTTTTCATGGAAGTAATGGAGAGATACTTTTTAATTATAGTAACCGTAAATGTTTTATAAAAAATCAACGCACTATGCTTAATACATTTAACAAGCTGATTAAGATAGCCATTCTCGCTTTGCTGGTTGTAGTCACCACAGTCGCTTGGGCGCAGGATGGGACAATCTACCCCCTACAAGCGCCTGCAGAACCGAATGCGATTAAACTCGGAACCGGCGGTGTTGAGAATCAGCCAGCACCGGAAACTTGGTTCCGCCAGTGGGGAGATCCTATGGCGCGGAACATTTCTACAGCCACATTAACACCGTTCTTACCCAAGAAAGGTCAGGCAAATGGGGCGGCTGTTATCGTGGCACCGGGTGGCGGCTTCAGGTGGTTGTCGTTAGGTAACGAAGGATGGGAAGTAGCACAAGCGCTGGCCGACCGAGGCATTGCTGCATTCGTGCTCAAGTACCGGCTTCATCCCACCCCTGAGTCGCTTGAAGATTTTAAAGAGTCGATGAATCGAACTTTCGCTGCGGCAACGCCTCCATCAGAAACTAAAAAAGAAACTACGCCGCCAAGCCGGCCGCCCATGGATTTATCGAATCAACTTGAAGATGCGGAGGCAGCTTATGCCATGATTGTTAAACGTGCTGCAGAATGGGGTGTAGACACTGCGCGTCTTGGTATGATCGGGTTTTCGGCTGGAGCCGGGTTAACGATGCATTGCACGCTGAACTCCAAATCTATGGAGCTGGACTTCATCGGTCCGATCTACGGTGGTATGGGCCCTGTGGAGGTGCCTAAGAATGCTCCGCCAATGTTCAACGTGATCGCTACTGATGATTTTCTTTTCCGGGGTCAGTTTGGAGTTATTGACTCCTGGTATAAAGCGGGCCGTCCTGTAGAGTTTCATCTTTACCAGAATGGAGGCCATGGGTTTGGCCTCGGAAATCCAAACCGAACCAGTAATCGCTGGTTTGATGCTTTTATGTACTGGCTGGAGGTTAATAACTTTCTCGCTGCCAACACGAAGAAATGACTGAAAGGAGCAAAGGACTTTCATTAAAAATAAAAAGCCTGAAGTCTTTAAGATTTCAGGCTTTTGGTTCGAACGAATCCTGTTCGGTTATTTTAACCGGCGATGATTCAGATTTATACTTCAAACGCGGAGCAACGTCAGTGCTGGTATATTACTTTGTTATTGGCTGTTTATATATACCAAAAGTATGTAACGCAGCACTTGCCTGGCCTTCCGTGATGTGTAGCCGAACATATTTTGCCCGTACAGGCTTGAACCTGACAAGCCATTTATATCCTATAGATTGTTTGTCGGTAGCTTCTGGGATCGGTATCCACTTTTTGCCATCGGTGGAGTAGTCAACGGACCAGCGCGTGGTACGTTGCCCGAGCTCTATCACTTCCTGTAACATAAGCACATCAAATACCTGCGGCGAGCCGAGATTGAATGTTACTGTATCGGTTGAAAAGCCCTCTGCCGAAGCATAGTATGTACTCTCAGCGTCATCGATAAGATTTGCAGGTTTATATTTCCCTCCCCGCGGATGCATCGCTTTAACAGTTGCTTTGCTGGCCAGATTGTTCTGAAAAGTGGTATTAATAAGATAATGCAGACTGTCTGTACGCTGTGCATCGACAGATGAGATCAATCCATCCTTATTGGGCGAATAGTTTAAAAGTAAAACACTATTGCGTCCTACCGAGTTAAAGTATATATCCCATAGTTCTGCAACAGTCTTAACGCGCTTGTCTTCTTCCGGATGATAGAACCAACTGGGCCGGATCGATACATCTACTTCTGCAGGTATATAGGCCTGACCATTCTTTTCGCCATGATTCAATTCCTGTATATGGCTGGGTTCATCACGTATGGAGAGTGGATTTATTGTTGCCCAGCACGGATCGCCCGAGAAGCCTGATTCATTTCCGACCCACCGGCAGTCAGCAAAACGATACGAGTTCTTCGTTCCGAAAATAACGCATTGTGGTTGAAGCCTCCGAACCGTATCGGCCCAGCGGGTATAGTATGCCGTAGTGAGCTTATCGGCTCCGGCACCATCCCACCAGATCTCCCATATAGGACCATAATTCCGTAACAGCTCCGATAGCTGGCTGGCGTAGTAATCGCTATAGTCATCAGTGCCATAGCGTGAATCATGACGATCGTGCGGTCCAAGATATATAGCAGCTTTTATACCCGCCTTTTTACAGGCATCGGTAAACTCCCTCACTACATCACCTTTCCCGTCTTTCCAAGAACTGTTTTTTACAGAATAATTAGAATGCTTCGTGGGCCAGTTACAAAAGCCATCAGCATGTTTGGCTACCAGTATACCGGTTGTTATACCGGCTCGCTTCAAAACACCTGTCCATTGGTTACAATCCAGTGCTGCAGGGTTAAATACTTCGGGGTCCGCAGTGCCATCACCTTCATTATCATTGGTAAACGTGTTCATTCCAAAATGGAAGAACGCAATAATCTCGCGATGATACCATTCTATCTGCCGGGCGTTCGGTACCGGACCAACAGGTTGGGGCGGAGCCTGTGCAGAGGCCATGATCGGAAAAGCTGCCAGGCAACCGGTGATGTATATACATGCGATGGTTCGGAGACGGGTGATTCTTGTTATATGCATGGTAACATGGTTTCATACTGAGTACAACTAACCAGCGAATGACCCTGACCTCCAATTCGAAATTTATTACAGTCGGTAAACAACCCGGTAACAAAACCTAATCTCACAAAACCCTAACAGACGAGTCAGAGTAGTCGAAAACCGCTTTTATCCAGGTGTTTTTTGGGATTTAAACACCTTCGCTTCTATATTCACGATTTGTTTACAGGTTGATAGTGCGTGTGATAGAATGAGGCACAAGAATGCCAGCGTTTCACAAAGAACGATTAACCTGTAACGATTAACGGCCACTTAAAGACACACTCTAAACTCATTACCCACACCTCCAGCAACTGGCAGCTAGCAGCTAGAGGCTTTTAAACAGCAGCCAGTAACTATTAACATGAAAGCAATGGCAGACGCAACAAGCAAATCACTTTTTGAAAAGGCAAAGCAATATATACCGGGCGGTGTTAACTCACCGGTGCGGGCGTTTCGTGCGGTGGGTGGAAATCCGCTGTTTATGAAGCGTGCGAAAGGCGCTTATCTGTATGATGAAGATGGCAATGAATATATAGACCTGATCAACTCGTGGGGGCCGATGATTCTTGGACATGCGCACCCGATTGTAGAGGAAGCGGTGAAAGAAGCATTGAGCAGTTCTCCTTCTTTTGGTGCACCTACCGCGCGTGAAGTAGAGATGGCAGAGTTGATCTGCTCCATCGTTCCATCAGTAGAAAAAGTGCGCATGGTAAATTCCGGCACAGAAGCAACCATGTCGGCTATACGCGTGGCACGTGGCTATACCGGTCGCGACAAGATCATAAAAATGGAAGGCTGCTATCATGGTCATGGAGATTCTTTCCTGATCGCGGCCGGAAGTGGTGCACTTACGTTCGGCACACCTGATAGTCCGGGGGTTACAAAAGGCACTGCGAAGGATACGCTCATTGCGCCATTCAACAGTTTGAACGCCATAGAGAAATTGATTCAGGAGAATCCGAATGAAATTGCCGCGATCATTCTCGAACCGGTAGTGGGCAACATGGGGTGCGTTGCACCGGAGCCTCGCTATTTACAAGGATTGCGTTCGCTGTGTGATAAGCATAGCATTGTATTGATCTTTGATGAAGTAATGACCGGATTTCGCCTTGCTCCCGGTGGTGCCCAGGAACTATATAACGTAAAGCCCGATATGACCACGATGGGTAAAATCATTGGTGGCGGGCTTCCGGTAGGAGCGTATGGAGGAAAACGGGAGATTATGGATTTTGTATCGCCGCTGGGCCCTATATACCAGGCGGGTACTCTTTCTGGTAACCCTCTGGCAATGGCTGCCGGATTAGCCATGCTGAAATATCTGCGCGCTAATCCCACAGTATATACACAGATCAATCAGGCTGGTGCCAAACTGGTTAGTGGTATACAGGCACAGATTGAGAAGACAGGAATAGAAGCAACCGTTAATCATGTAGGATCAATGTTCACCTTATTCTTCACCGGTGAACGTGTTTTTGATTTTAATACGGCAAAAACATCCGATACAGAGATGTTCGCGCGCTATTTCCAGTCCATGCTGGCGCAGGGAATATACCTGGCACCTTCGCAATACGAAGCGATGTTCATCTCAACTTCGATTGACGATGTAGTGGTGGAAAAAATCCTCACAGCCAGCGAAAAGGCGCTTCAACAACTGTGATATTCCGGGACATTGTACGTTTCGTTCCCCAATATAACCGCATTGTTTTCGTTTTTGCGAACTTTATAGATTCACTGGGCATTGGCATATAATTGTTCTCTACCTGAACAGTAAATGTTTATGGTATGGAAACGGATAATAAAATAAGAAAGACAGAGTGGCTTATAGAAGCGATTACGTGGATCACCATCGGACTGATTATACTCTATACATAGTAGCAGCCTGAATCAATACAGGTAATTCTTTAAAATATGCTCAACCTCTGTGTAAAAGAGTTCCTCTTTCCCTTCGGATAGCGATGCTGAGTTGCTCTCTTTAATCTGGTCTACAATCGGTTTGTAGTGCGATGTGTTGACTGGTGCAATCAGAAATTCTTTCAGGTCACGTCTTATAAATTCAATCTTCACAGTCGACAAATCTTTCAGGCCGTAGCGATTCTGTATATAGTCTTTGAGAAAACGTTCATCCAGAAAATCCTTAATCAGGTCGTTACGAACTTTACGGATTATATCAATTATGTTCTCATCAGACCACTTGGTGGAATGGATTGTTTCTTGCATAGCAAATAAAAAAGTTAGCGGAATGATCGACTAATTAAATTAGCGATACAATCTTATTAAAACTAAAATAATTAGTAAAGATAAATCTCTAATATTTTATGTTTTGGCGGCTGGAAATGGAATATACTACGTTCTGACCCAGAAAAGAAGCAATATCGGTCTTAAATTTTAAGCAGCGGTATGCAATCGTATTAATATTCCGTTGAGCCGATGTGAAGTTTTTAGCGATCAATAAAATTAACTTGCTTGTGCAAACAAACAGCTTCCTCGTGGGAGGATCAGGAGAAAATGTAAAATCCTGACTTAATTACAGCCTGTGTATATACTCAAATGCGACTGTACAATCGGAATTGTTCCGGAACAGCGTCTTCTGTAATCTTATCAATAACTTTTTCCAGTGCTTCATTCAATACTTGCGATTCTTCGATCATCGGGAAGTGACTGGTGCCGTGAATGAAATGTAGCTCATAACCGCTCTTCGCATAGTGCTTGAGTGGTTCTTCGTTTGTAGGTGTATAATCAACATTAATGATGTATACTCTTTGTGATAAAGATTGCAGCAGTTCGCGTTCGCGTAATGCATAATGGAATATCTCTGTCATCGTTCCCACGGCCATGGGTTTATAGGCATTGCGATATGCGTGAACGATGGTGTGAACAATCTTTGGATCAGTATCAGCAGTCAGCAGCCCCTGGCGGGCATAAGCTTCTGTGGTATCTGCAAAATTTATCTGCAGATTTTCGAGTACAGTATTGATCTGCGCTTGAATGGCGACAGGCATTTCAGTGCCAGCATTCTTCAATGCTTCTACAGCAATTATACCTTTTACAGTGCCCGGTTGTAATGCAGCCGTTTCAAGCGCGACATCAGCACCCATGGAGTGACCAATAAGAATAACATTCTTCAAGTGAAGTGAATCAATAATACCCGAGATATCTTTTCCGTATGATTGCATCGTCCATTGCTTTCGATCTCTTCCGGAGTGTCCATGTCCGGCAAGATCAACCGCAATAACAGTATAACTGCTTTTGAAATATTCTACCTGCTCGCGCCAATAGTGTTTGGAAAGAAAAGAGCCGTGAATAAACAGCAAGGTGATATCACCATCACCCGCTTTCAAATAGTCAATTACCACATTGTTAGTCTGGATTTTCATATAGGTATGGGTTGAAAGTATAAAGTACAGGGGGGAAGCAGGAAAAAACCATGCCCTGAAAGGAGGGGAGTAAGAAATAAGGAGTAAG
>NZ_DAIQRQ010000027.1:0-29927 GCF_036786105.1 Ohtaekwangia sp. | reverse complement strand
AGTAAGAAGTAAGGAGTAAGAAGTAAGGAGAATAGCGGAACGACACCTTCTTATTTCTTACTTCTGGCTTCTTACTCCTGATAAAAAAAGGACGACCGCTTTATCGCAGTCATCCTTTCTTTAAAGAATTATAGTATGTCCTTTACAATACTGTCACGGAGTTGAGTCCGAGCACTTCGTTGGTGAAGGCTCTGGTTTCGCGGAGCAGTGCAGGGCTGTTGGCCAACGGCTGGCCAAATGAAGGAATCATTTGCTTCATTTTAGTTTGCCACGCTTCGGTTTTAACTTTATCAGGGAAGCAACGTTGCAGCAGCGTGATCATGATCGATACGGCAGTAGAAGCTCCAGGCGATGCGCCCAGCAAGGCTGCTATACTTCCGTCAGCAGCGCTTACTACTTCCGTACCAAATTCCAGCACGCCTACATGTTCTTTATCTTTCTTGATTACCTGCACACGCTGTCCGGCAACTTCCAGTTCCCAGTCTTCCATTTTGGCTTCCGGGTAAAATTCCCTCAACGCCTCCAGACGATCTTCGGGTGACTGACGAACCTGGTTAATCAAGTATTTAGTCAACGGTATATTATCGATACCCGCTGCCAGCATCGGTATAATGTTGTCGTGTTGTATCGATTTGATAAGATCGAGGTATGAACCTTCCTTCAAAAACTTGGTTGAGAACCCGGCATAGGGGCCGAACAGCAATGCACGCTGACCGTTGATTACGCGTGTGTCAAGGTGCGGCACTGACATGGGAGGAGATCCAACGGATGCCTTGCCGTATACTTTAGCCTGATGTTGATCAATCACGGCAGGGTTAGTACATTTCAGCCACTGGCCACTTACTGGGAAACCTCCAAAGCCGCGGCCCTCCGGAATATCAGATTTCTCCAGCAGGCGAAGAGAACCACCGCCCGCACCGATAAACACAAACTTGGCGCGTACTTTTCTTTTCTCGCCCGTGTCTCTGTTTTTTACTTTCACGCGCCACGTGCCGTTATCTTCTTTCTTCAGATCCTTTACATCATAATTGAAGTGCATTTGAACACCCGGCATTTCCTGTAACATGCCAAACATATTACGGGTCAGTGCTCCGAAGTTTACATCGGTGCCCAGATCCATGCGTGTAGCCGCTACTTTTTGATTGCGATCACGCCCCTGCATGGTCAGCGGCATCCACTGACTAAGCTGATCACGATCTTCTGAATATTGCATGCCTTTAAATAAGGCGTTTGTTTGCAGTGCTTCGTAGCGTTTACGAAGGTAGTTTACATTTTCATCGCCCCATACAAAGCTCATGTGTGGTATAGGCGTGATGAATGTCTCCGGCAATTGAAAATTTTTCTGTTGTGTAAGGAAAGCCCAGAATTGTTTCGAGATTTCGAATGATTCTGCAATTTTTATAGCCTTGGAAATATCGATTGATCCGTCTTCGCGTTCAGGTGTGTAATTGAGTTCGCAGAATGCGGAATGTCCTGTACCCGCATTGTTCCACGCATCGGAGCTTTCAGCAGCCGCAACATCCAGACGTTCAAAAATTTGTATCGTTAGTCCAGGTTCCAGTTCTTTCAGCAAGACGCCCAGTGTGGCGCTCATAATCCCGGCTCCGATCAACACTACATCACTTTCTGTATTTTGGGAATTACTATTCGTATTTGCCATGACTGTGTGCTATATATAGGTGTTAAAAGAGATGGTAAACTTATAAAAGTATTAACTAATTCTAATGAATAAAGTTTGGGCCTGAAGTGATGACAACGTTTTCGGAGAAAAAGATTTTTTCAAAAAAGGTACAGGCATACTTTTTTCCCTTTACCCTGTAGAAAATGTCTATGGGTTATGATCAACGAGCGAGGGTTAGTCAGGGTAATCGCCTGGCTAATAATGGTATTGCCATGGATGGCGTGCCATGAGGAGTTAAATACTGGCGGAACAGAAGGTTCCAATCCCGGTGGTACAAATGCACAGGTTACGGTTGTTGCCAATTCATTAAAGCAATGGACCGGCGTAGCAATTTCGCATCAGTCGCGAACTGATAAAGCAAGGTTGTTTGCAAATTATCCGAACTGGTCGCCCGACCATCAAACGTCTGTGGTGGATATCACCGATCCTGCCAAAGCCACACCTTATCCTGATGAAAACTGGAATACATGGTCGCCCGGTATGAAACCGGAAGAACACTTTATTTGTGTGCAGTCAGTATATATTGATCGTAACGATTATCTCTGGGTGCTGGATGCCGCCAATCCCAGGCGCAACGGTACCTATACTGGCGTGGTAAAGGGCGGCGCTAAAGTAGTACAATTCGATTTAAAGACGAACCGGACTGTGAACGTGATTGTGATCGATGAACCTGCCATTACCACCAACAGTTACCTCAATGATATACGCATAGATGAGCAACGGCAGATTGCCTACATAACAGATTCCAACGAAGGAGCAATTGTCGTGGTCGATCTGGATACAGGCAAATCGTGGCGCATGCTTGCGAACAACCCTGCTACAAAATCTGAAGATCTTGTTTTGACCATTGACGGTAAAGAATATCTGACCCAAAACGGTGAGCATCCTGAAGTGCACAGCGATGGTATAGCACTAAGCCCCGATGGACTATATCTTTATTGGCGTCCGCTTACCGGAGAAAGCTTATATCGTATCGCTACAACCTTGTTGATATATCCGGATTTTTATCCTGGTAAACTGGATGAATCTGTAGAACACCTGGGAGAATTTCCTCCATCCGATGGTATGATTTTCGGCCAGGATGGTAAGCTATATTTAGCGTCCGTAGAAGAAAGCGCGATACGGGTATATGATGGAAACACAACGCATATTGTAGTACAGGACAGTAATTTTCGCTGGCCCGACTCCTTTGCGGTAGGTCCCGATGGATCACTCTACGTAAGTTCATCCCAATTAAACGATCTCCATCCAGAACAACCGTATCGCATACTGAAGTTTAAACCGTAAGGAAATAGCTGCTGGCTTCAAGTTGCTGGAGGTGTGGGCGTGGTGAGAGTGTGTGTATGTCTGCGTGATCTGCGGGAGCTTGTGTAATCCTGTGGGAGATAATGGCTTGTTGGGTACACGTTAATCATTATTCGCAGGGTAGTGGCGAAAGATATAGTGTATTTCGAATAACGTGTAACCAGTAACGCATAACGATTCTCATGGAGTGGAAAATAGGTTGTTCAGGATTTTCATATAAAGAATGGAAAGGTATATTTTATCCCACCACGCTGCCGCAGCGCAAATGGTTTGAATATTACTGCGAGTGGTTTAACACGGTAGAGCTCAATGTAACTTTCTATCGCTTCCCTCGTGTGGCCGATCTGGCCGGTTGGTATAAACGCAGTCCACAAAATTTTGTGTTTGCTGTTAAAGCTCCGCGCGTCATAACACATCTAAAGCGTTTTAAAGATACGGGCAATGATTTGCAGTTGTTTTACAACACCGTTCGTGATGGACTGGGTGATAAACTCGGATGCATACTTTTTCAGTTACATCCTGCAATAATCTATAGTGAGTCTATGCTGTCGCGCATTCTGGAATCGTTAGACTACGCTTTTGTAAATGTTATAGAGTTTCGGCACGAGAGCTGGTGGCGTAATGATGTTATACAGGCCTTCAGGCAACACCATGTATGTTGGTGTGGTATCAGTTATCCGCAGTTACCGGAAGACGTTTATCATACTGCCCCCGTGGTATATTATCGGTTTCATGGCGTGCCGCAGTTATACCATTCTTCGTACGATGCAGCGTTTATGAAACAGATTGGTGATCGAATTAAAAATTTTCAGGGGGTGAAGCAAGCCTATCTATATTTTAACAATACAGCCAGTGGTAATGCCGTGACGAACGCCGGTAATTTTCAGGATATGTTTTCAGCTGGACAGAATTTGTTTCCCGTATCTTGATAACTATCAATAAACACCCTCTCACTTCACGTCCATTAACTCGAAGCTAACGGCTCACAGCTATCACAAAAAAACAGGCCCGGTATGACTAGCATCATCCGGGCCTGTAAACCTAACCTACTCTACCCTTGCCACTACTTATTAAATTGCTATGCCATGCGTTTTAGGCTCATATAAACGGTTTTAAGATCGAAATTGTGGAACACTTACCCCAATTATGTTTATTATAATCACCATTACTTTATTACCTTGCCTGCGTACAATTTTTACACTATGGCAAGACTCCTGTATATACTTGGTATGTTATTAAGCAGTGTCTATGTTACTGCACAATCTTCTGCGCATAAAAAAGAATGGATAAAGTTATTTAACGGTCGCGACATCAATGACTGGATCGTGAAGATACACCATCATGATGTTGGCGTAAATTTCGGAAATACATTTCGTGTAAAAGATGGCATTATCCAGGTGCGATACGATCAGTATGGTGATTTCAATGATCAGTTTGCCCACCTGTATTACAAGCAACCATTCTCTTATTATCACCTGAAGGTAGAGTATAGATTTACAGGACAGTTACAGAAGGGTGCTCCGGATTATACCTTACGAAACAGTGGCATTATGTTTCACTCGCAAGATCCGCGCACCATGCCTAAGGAGCAGGATTGGCCTATATCGGTAGAGATGCAATTGTTAGGCGGATTAGGTGATGGTAAACCCCGTACTACCGGAAACATGTGCTCGCCCGGTACTGCCATTGTATATGAAGGCAAACTGGATGAAAGACATTGCATCAACTCAACCTCCAAAACGTATGATGGTGACCAATGGGTACATGCCGAGCTTATTGTGTTGGGCGATTCTCTGATCACGCATATTATTAATGGCAACACCGTGATGCGCTATAGCAAACCACAAATGGCAGGTGGTGTGGTAAAGAATTATGACTCCACGATCTGGCAACCCGGAAAGCCATTACGCGAAGGCTTTATAGCACTGCAAAGCGAAGGACAGCCGGTAGATTTTCGAAACGTGGAGATACTGCCGCTCAAAGGATGCATGGACCCGAATGCCGTTAACTATAAAGATTATTATGTTGCATCCGATCCAGCCTCTTGCCGGTATAAAAAGAAAAAGTGAGCAGATTTATATATAGCTGCCAGGCAGGCAATGGTTATAATGCTACTGACCTTTAAATAAAAGATAAAAAGAAGTCTTCTCCCCGGGAGTGGATGTTACCTGGATATTGCCACCATGCAAACTCATAATCTGTTTCGAAAGGCTTAACCCGATGCCGGAGCCTTCTTTTCGGGTAGAGAAGAACGGTATAAAGATCTCGCTCATTTCTTTTTCGCGAATGCCTGCGCCATTATCATATACCTCCATCACCACATGCCTCTCCCGACGATAGGCGCGAAGTATTATCATTTTGTCGGTTGTATGGCGCAGGGCATATATACTGTTGGTGATGAGGTTTATGATTACCTGCTCGATCAGGTTGCTGTCGGCCGTGATGTATAGCGACTCTTCTTCTACTTCTGTCGCTATGTGAATGTGCTGTCGCTTCAGCTCGGGTTCCATGAGTGTAGTAATGGTTTTGAGGAAAGGCATGAGCATAATTGGCTGCAGCACAGGCTTGGGTACTCGCGTTAGTGCACGGTATTTTTCTACAAAATTCAGGAGGCCTTCACTTCGTTTGTGAATTGTATTCAAAGAAAAACGAATGTCACCCAGCGTTTCTGTAGTAACCGCCTCAACCGGTTTTAGCTGGCCTTGCTTTTCAGTAAGCATACTCTGCATCGTTTCTGTAAGTGATGCAATGGGCGTTACGGAGTTCATAATCTCATGCGTAAGAATACGAATGAGCTTATGCCAGGCTTCAATTTCTTTCTGCTCAATTTCAGAATGGATGTCTTGTAGTGTTATGAGTGTATAATTTTTATCAAGGATGCGCGAAGAGCTTACCTGCACAGCCAGTGAGGTAGTGGTATAATTGCGTTTCAATTCAATCAACCGGCTTCCATGTTCTCCGAGCATGGTAGTAATCCACGGATTGCGTTGCTCAACCAGTGCAAGATTTCGTGTGCCCTGCGCTTCCAGCAATTTTTCGGCACTGGCGTTCATGAGCGCAATCTCGTTGCCTTCTATCGATACTATACCAATGGGAAGTTGGTTGATGAGCAACTGCAGAAATTGATACTGTGCTTCCTTTTCAATCTTTACCTGCTTGTAGGCATCGAGTATCTGCAACATACTGCTCTCCAACTCACGAAACGATTTTCCTTTTTCTCCTTCATGAATCGAAATCACAAAGTCACCGTGAAGTACACTGAGAAAAAAGCGTGCGAGCTCGCGGTTGGTGCTATTGATATAGCGGAAGAGCTCCACAAGCTGAAGTATAAAAATGATGGTGAGTGTAACAGCATTGAAGAACATCTGCGATTGCATATACACCCATGCCAGCACAAAGATGGTAATGGCTAACAGTACAATCCGGATAACGACCTGGATAGAGAAGCGTTTCAGCATACGAATATAATTTCGTTAGATACCATGTCGCTTCATTCTCCGGTATAGTGCGGTACGTGTTAAACCCAACGCTTTTGCTGTGGTGCTCACATTGCCCTGGTTATTGGCCAGCGACTGTTGAATAAATTTCTTTTCCATTTCGTCAAGCGTTTGTGGTGTCTGTGTCTGCTCTTTCGGAATGTGTAGTGTCGTACTGTTGATGAGCAGATCAACGGATTCAATCACCTTGCTTTCGTTGAGTATTACTGCGCGTTCAATGGCGTGTTGCAGTTCGCGGATGTTTCCGGGCCAGTGATATTTTTTGAGTTTGCTCATCACGGCTTTATCGATCTTCATGCCCGGGCGTTTATACTTTTGTCCGTAACGCGCCAGAAAATGTTCTGCCAGCAAGGGTATATCTTCCGTTCGCTCCCGCAATGAAGGTACGCGTATCTCCACGGTGTTGATCCGGTATAGCAGGTCTTGCCTGAATTTCTTTTCGAATACCATTTCATGCAGCGGCATGTTGGTAGCACAGATCAACCGGAAATCTACCGGTATATCTTTCGCAGAGCCTACGCGTTGTATGGTGCGATGCTGCAGTACCGTGAGGAGTTTGGCTTGCAGCGGCAACGAAAGATTGCCGATCTCATCGAGAAACAATGTGCCGCCCGAAGCAATTTCAAAACGGCCCGCTTTATTCTGACGTGCATCGGTAAAAGCACCTTTCACATGACCAAAGAGCTCGCTCTCAAAAAGTGTTTCACTGATGGCACCTAAATCAACATTCATAAATACCTGGTCGCTGCGTGATGACTGCCGATGGATAGCCCGTGCCACGAGCTCCTTACCTGTGCCGTTCTCGCCCAGTATCAATACATCTGCATCGGCCGAAGCCACCCGGGCAATGAGTTCGCGCACGCGTTGTATGGCAGGCGATTCGCCAATGAAATCGCTATAAGAATAATTCAAGTCATCGCTCAGCTTCTCTTGTGTTTCCTTCAGCTTTTCAACTTCTTTCTTCGACTTGCGCAGTTGTATGGCAGCGAGTATAGTAGCCATCAGCTTCTGATTCTTCCAGGGCTTCAACACAAAATCAGTAGCTCCATTCTTGATCGCTTTTACAGCAAGGTCTACTTCACCGTAAGCGGTTATCAAAATGACCACGGCTTGTGGATCGGTTTTCAGAATCAGGTTGAGCCAATGGAATCCTTCTTCACCGTCATTGACACCTTTGGTAAAATTCATGTCAAGCAGAATGGCATCGTACTCGGTTTGCTTCAAGAGCACCGGTAATTTTTCGGGCGTTTCTTCAATGTGTATAGTAGCAAACTCCTGTTTCAGAAACATGCGCGCAGTTTCCAGCACATCGCGGTCGTCATCAATTATCAATACCTTGGCAGGAATCATTTTTAGGATAGCTAGTGATTTTTGAATCCGATAAAGGTATAAAATTGTATCAGATACAAACATACGAGTGTATCGAAAGCGATACAGGTATAGAAACATGATTGAGCGTTGTATTGATGTTTTGTTTTGAAAATCAGATAGATAAGAGAGTGGCACCGTCTTTGGATACCAGGATAGAAAATAACAGGGCATTTACATGATTAAGAACTATCTCATTCTCACCTTCCGGAATTTTGTCAGGAACAGCAATTATACCCTGATCAACATCCTCGGGCTTACCATTGGTGTTACCGCGTGTGTAATCATCTTCCTGTTGATTACGTACGATCTGAGCTTCGATACATTCCATTCGAAATATGATTCAATCTATCGTATCGTACAGGATAGTCGCAGTGCGTCAGGCGAGTCGCGCGAATCAACCACGCCTTATCCATTAGGCAAAGCTTTCCGTAATGATTTTGCAGATATACCGCTGGCAACACAAATGCATTTCCAGGATGAAGTGTTGGTAAAAATTGGTGACGATAAGATGAAGGTAGAAAATGTAATTTTCGCCGATTCATTGTTTTTCGATGTATTTGATTTTAAAGTATTATCAGGAAACCCGAAAGCAGAGCTTGGACAACCCGGGAAAGTCTTTCTCACCAAATCGCTTGCAGATAAATTGCTGAAAGGGAAGGAGCACGCTACCCTGAAAATCGATAACACAATTGAAGTAGAAGTGGTTGGTATCGTGGATGATCCGCCACCTGCTTCGCATATCAATTTCTCCATGATCGTTTCATGGCCGTCTTTTACTCCAACGTTTATTGGGGGTATACCAATTGATCGATGGACGGTAACGGCATCCGGATTTGTATATATAGTGCTGCCCGCGAACAAAAGTGTGGCAGATGTAGATAAGCAACTGGAAACTTTTAAAACGCGCTATCTTTCCAAACAGGATGCTGCTCAGCGAACCTACAAGTTGCAGCCCCTGTCAGATATACATTTCAACGCGCTATACAAGAGCAATCCCGGGGAAACTCCGAATGCTTCCAGGTCTGACCTGCTAATGATGGGCGTGCTCGGCGTATTTATACTTTTCATTGCCTGCATCAACTTCATTAATCTGGCTACTGCGCTGGCAATACGCAAATCGAAAGAAATCGGTATACGCAAAACGCTGGGCGCACGCCGCGGACAGCTTACGCTATATTTCCTTGGCGAGACGCTCATGCTTACCATGATTGCTGTACTTATTTCACTCTGTATTACCGAGTGGCTATTACCGTGGCTCAACGGCTTCCTGGAGAGAAGACTCGATCTGAATCTGTTGTCAAACACCATGCTGCTGAGTTTTGTTGCTATACTCATGGTGTTTGTTACAGTGCTCTCCGGCTTTTATCCGGCCATGATCCTGTCGGGGTATAATCCGGCTATTGTACTAAAGAATAAAATTACTTCGCAGGGAAGTTCGGGCGTTGCTGTGAGGAAAATATTGGTAGTGTTTCAATTCAGTATCGCACAAGTATTGATCATCGGTACGTTGATTATTGCAGAGCAAATGCATTACTTCCGGAGTAAACCTTTGGGCTTTGACACCGAAGCGATCATTAATGTGCCGGTACCGGATAAAAGCAGGCAACGCCTGCAATCATTGCGCGCCAGGCTTGAAGCGAACACCGCTATAAAGGGGCTTTCGTTTTCACTCGGTGCACCAACCTCTACCAGTAATTTCAATAGCGGATATTTCCTTTCGGAAGAAGGCCCGGAGAATACGTATTATATTGGCGTGAAGCCGGTAGATCGTTTCTATTGCAGTGTATATGGCATAAAACTGAAAGCGGGCCGCTGGTTCACGGAAGCAGATGAACGAATGGCTGAAGATAGTGTAATAAGGGATGGCGATAAGTATGTATATATACTGAATGAGTCGGCCGTTAAAAAACTCGGTTTCCATTCCATAGAAGATATATTGGGTAAGCGTATAAATACCGGTTTGTCGCGAAACTCTGCAGAGGTAGTGGGGGTGGTGGAAGACTTTCATTCGGCATCGCTTCATTCAGTGATTGAACCGGTGGTGATGATAAATTATCCTCATTTTTATTATGACGCAGGTATTAAAGTGGACGCTGCAAATTTCAATGAAACGATAAAGTTCATTGAAAAAGAATGGTCAGCTGTATTTCCGGAAAGTAATTTTGAATACGAATTTCTGGATGATTCACTGGGTAAATTATACCGTAAAGACGAGCGCACCTTTACACTCTTCAAGATCTTTGCCGGTGTATCAATCTTTATCGGTTGCCTTGGGCTATACGGGCTCATCTCATTTATGGCCAATCAAAAACTGAAAGAGGTGGGTATACGAAAAGTGATGGGTGCATCGGTAGGCAGCATTGTGATGCTGTTCTCGAAAGAGTTTATCAAACTTATACTCATAGCGTTTGTAATCGCTGCACCGATAGCCTGGTATTGCATGCAAGAATGGTTATCATCTTTTGCATATCGTATTGATATACCGGTATATGTATTTATACTCGGGCTGTTTGGCACGTTGCTTATTGCCTTGCTGACCGTAAGCTATCGATCGATCCGCTCGGCCGTTTCGAATCCTGCCGATACCTTGCGGACAGAGTAAATACTATTGGTTTATAGGCAGGCGCACGGTGCAGCGTGTGCCTCGCCCTTCCTGGCTGGCAATCTCGAACTTCCCCTGGTTGACTGTTACAATGCGATCTACCAATGAAAGTCCTAGGCCCGCTCCGGGAATGGTGCTGGCGTTCGATCCGCGAAACAGTGGCGAGCGTACGCGCATCAGTTCCATTGCCGGTATACCGATGCCATAATCCTGTACGGTGATGATTACTTCTTTACCCGGGCGTGCCAGGGATACCGAAATTTCATCCGATGAATATTTATGGGCGTTATCCAGGATGTTCAGCAATGCAGTTTGCAATAACTGCGCATTCCCTTGAATATAGATCGGACCTTTCAGAATATCGTGCACCACTTCGCGCTCCGGGTGGTGCAGACTGAAGGCTGCAAGTGTTCGTTCCAATACATCTGTAATATCGATGGTGTCGAGCTCGGTGTGGCTGGCTCTTTCTTCGAGGCGCGCCAACGTCAATAGTTCCTGCGTGGTGTGGGCAAGGCGATCGGTTTCCTGCAGCACCACTTCCAGTGTACGCTGGTATTCTTCCTGCGAGCGGTTGCGTGTTAAGGCAAGCTCAACTTCTGCCATAATAGCCGTGAGCGGAGTTTTTAATTCATGCGAAGCATTCTGAACAAATCTTCGCTGTGTAATGAAGGCGCGTTCAATGCGTGTGAGCAATGCGTTGAAGGTTAAAATAAGCTCATCGATCTCATCTATCGATGAATTGTCTTTGCTCATCTTGAGTCTATAACTCAGATTGTCTTGCGTAATGTGATTGACATCTTCTACTACACGCTTTACGGGCTGCAAGGCGTTGCCCGAAAAATATAGTCCGGTAAGATAGGAGAGTATAAGACTGATGATCCAGCCTGCGATAATCGCATTCAGCAGAAAATCGAGTTCGCGTTCGCCCGGCAGATCCTTGTCAGATACAAACACCAGGTATAGCTCATTATTCACCACGTGTTTTCTGCCGACTGTAGTATATACACCACGTTCGGCATTGAAGAGATTGTTGTCTTTCAAAAAGTTGATCCACGTTTTCGGAACAATATACTCACCCTGGCGATGAAGCAATTTACCTTCCGGTGAAAATATAGAGGTGGAAGGATTCACCAGGTTGAAGGTACCCGAAGGCATTACATCGCGCACTTGTGGCGTTGCATAATGCAATACCTCGAGACTCGATTGCTGCGTAAGCCGGTCTATAAAATCAGCATGAACAAACCCGCGGGTAAAGAAATAGATAAATGTTAATATAGCGCCCGTTACCAGGGCACTCACAATCATAAAACGCAGAGCAAGTCGCTGACGTATTTTCACGCATCGGGAAGTTTTAAGATATAGCCGAATCCCGTTACGGTATGAATGAGTTTCGGGTTAAACGGCTTATCCACCTTATTGCGAAGGTAATTAATATATACGTCAATGAAGTTTGTTCCCGTCTCGAAGTTAAGTCCCCACACCGCTTCTGCAATCTCCAGCCTGGATCGTACCTTGCCGGCATTCCTGGCGAGATATTCCAGCAGGGCATATTCTTTTGCGGTGAGCTGAATCGATTTTCCGGAGCGTTTTACTTCGCGTGCATCAAAGTCAATTTCAAGATCGCTCAGGGTAAATATATCCTGTACATCTCCCGGCTGACTTGCCATTGCCGTAAGAATTTTCTTTCTGCGCGTAAGGGCTTTGATACGTGCATAAAGCTCGTTGAATCGAAAGGGTTTCGGAAGATAATCGTCCGCACCTGCTTCAAGCCCTGCTACAATATCATCGCTCATGCCCAATGCGGTTAGCATCAGTACGGGTGTTATCTCGTCTTTTTCACGCAGTTGTTTGCACAGTTCCAGGCCGTTGAGCAGCGGCAGATTTATATCGAGCAATATCAGATCATAGTTGCCACTCTTTGCCAGGCGCAAACCGATCTGTCCATCGAATGCAACATCGGCTTCATACCCTGCTTCGGTCAGCCCGCGCTTTAATACTTCCGCGACTTTGGTTTCATCTTCTACAATCAATACTCTCATGATTAAACATTATAAACGGTTTCCACCCGCCAAAGCAAGTAATTTCCATGGGTATAATTTCATTCTAACACCTTTCTAATGCCTTAATAAAAATCTAATTCCGCTATAAGTAAATCCTAATATCGCAAGGCCCGGCCACACCGTAAAATTGTATCAGAGAACAAAAACATATTTGCTCCATGAAAAGGTTAGGTCTTGTAATCATATTAATCGCGGTTGTTACCCTGGTAAATGCCCAGGATGTAAAAACCAAAAGTGAAAGTTATCCATACTGGACAATCTCGAAAGATGTTCAGCGCCTGCCATACAGGAATGTAAAATATATACCAGCGAAGATCAGCACAGGCGATCTTGCACTGAATGTATCGAAAGGTGTGCAGCGCTTAAACGCACAACGCGCACCCAGGCAAACAGGTTATATTACGATGCCGGGCTATCCTGCATGGATTATTTCCAAAGGCGTAGCACGCATGCAATATGAGAAAAGCAATCCGCAGAATTAAGCGGTAAAGATACGACCCGTGTTTAGGTTTACAGGGTGGGGTCGATTTGAGGAGTAAGTAGTAAGGGTTAGTAAAAGCCACGTGAGAAATTTCACGTGGCTTTCTTTTTTTATTGGACATCGGATTTACACGACTCTGGTCACGCTCACACTCCTTCCAGCAACCAGCGGCCAGCAGCCCATCCCCAAGCTCACAGCTATTTAAAATATCGACTAACGAACATCGACCAACGATGACGAAGTCAAAACACACCCATTCCCAGCTCACACTCCTCAAGCGGCTGGCAGCTAGTAGCCGGCGGCTGTCTCATTCCCGTCCACATCCTCCCACTTTACACCACAGGTTATCTCCATTCTGCTCAAATGAAGCCGAAAAGGGCTTTTTAACTTTTTCTGCCACCTGCGAATAATCGTTGGAAAACGACTTTTGAAGGGTTGAAATGTGCTTTTTTCGCATAAAATGGAAAAAAGTGGTTGAAAGTGGTTGAAAGTGGTTTAAAATTACCTATGTTTGCTTAGGAGAAAAAGACAACCACTACGTCTATGACTTTCTTCACCAGTGAATATGAGAGCAAGCTAGATGCGAAGGGCCGCCTGGTGCTGCCTGCACGGATCAAAGCGCAATTGCCTGAAAACGAAGGCAATGTGCTAATGATCCGGAAGTCGCTCGACCCATGCCTTATAATCTACCCGATGGTGGAGTTCAACAAGGTCTTCTCGAAAATTTCGGGGTTGAATGAGTTCAATAAAGAAGCTGTACCACTACAGCGTAGTTTTTTCGCGGGCACCACGGAGGTCGAAATGGATAACAACGGCCGCATCCTGATCCCGAAGAAATACCTGGCGCATGCCCAGATCGACAAAGATGTAATTCTGGTCGGCATGGGCAACAAAGTGGAAGTCTGGAACCCAACCCTCTACGAGAAGCACCTGATCCAAGACCCAAGTGAATTGTCTGAGCTGGCGCAGAAATATCTCGGTGAGGGATAGCTTGTAGTACTTACTGCAAGCATCAATCACGTTAAAGTTGTGCTATTAATGTAAAGGGCTGCTGGCTTCAGGCTGCCGGCCGGTTGTGGAGTATATGAGAGATTTCAAGAAGCTATTGATCTGGCAGCTCGGAATGGAGCTGGTAGAAGAAACATATAGAATAGCAGCGTTGCTTCCAAATGAAGAAAAGTATGGATTGAGAAGTCAATCAACGCGCGCATCGGTATCCATTGTTTTGAACATTGCAGAAGGCAGTGCCAAGGCAAGCAAAAAGGAGTATAAATACTATTTGGAAACTTCGCTTGCTTCTGCTTTTGAACTGGAAACAGTTCTTCTGGTCATTGAAAGATTGAAGCTGATTGAAAATGAAGTCATTCAAAAAGTAATGGTGATTCTGCTGCGCGAGCAGCGCATGATCAATGGCTTTATTAACAAAATAAGTTCAGATGACTGAGTCCAGTGGCCAGCAGCCAGCAGCCAGTAGCTATCACAGGCCGGTAATGCTGAAAGAGTGTATCGATGCTTTACAAATTCAGCCCGATGGCATCTATGTAGATGTGACGTTCGGGGGGGGAGGACATAGTGCGGAGATATTGAAGTATATAAAAGGTGGCAGGCTGATCGCGTTTGATCAGGATGATGACGCGAGGCAGCAGGCTGAAAAGATAACGAGTCGTTCTTTTACATTTTGTCAGGCCAACTTCATGTACATGAAAAAGTATTTGAAGTTGCAGGGTGTTACGAAGGTGAACGGTATACTGGCAGACCTGGGTATATCTTCTCATCAGATTGATTCTCCGGAGCGAGGTTTCTCAACCCGCTTTGACGGACCACTCGATATGCGGATGGACCAGAGTATATCGCTCACGGCCGCAGGAGTGCTAAACGAATATGCAGAAGAAGAGCTTCACAAACTCTTCGGCATGTATGGAGAATTGAAGAATGCAAAAACCGTAGCACGACTCATTACACAAATGCGCGTTAACAGACCTTTTGCGCGTACGGAAGATTTAAAGTCAGCATTGCAAAGTGTTGCTCCGCGCGGAAAAGAGAATAAATATTTCGCCCAGGTGTTTCAGGCATTACGCATCGAAGTGAATGCAGAGATGAAAGCGCTCGAAAATTTTTTGCACCAGTGTGGCGAAGTAATGGAAGAAGGAGGACGCCTGGTCGTGATGTCGTATCATTCGCTGGAAGACAGAATGGTAAAGAACTACATCAACAAGGGAAAAGTGTTTGGTGAAGTAGACAAAGACTTTTTTGGCAACGAGATCAAACCTTTTGAAGCTGTAAATCGCAAACCGATCGAAGCATCAGAAGAAGAGATCAAAGAAAACAGCAGGGCGCGGAGTGCGAAGCTACGAGTAGCCGAGCGATTGCCGGAGAAGGGTTAAGCGTTAATTGTTACACGTTATTCGTGACAGCCAAACGGATAAAGAAAAACGATTAACAGATAACGATTAACAGATAACGATTAACGGAGAACGGATGGAAAACAAATTCAAAATAAGACCCAGCAAAGCAGAGAACGCTTCGAATACTACAACAGAGCGTGCGGCACCGTCAGGTGGTTCGAGTGTGTTCTCGGGCATTGAGAAGCGCCTCAAGCTGGAATACTATTTTGAGGAAGGTTTTCCGGTACAATATCTGCCGAAGATAACTTTTGTGCTGGTGCTGGCTATACTATATATCAGCAACACACACTATGCAGAGAAAACGGTGCGCGATATCAACGCCATACAGGCCGAGGTAGAAGATATGCGCGCTGACTACACAACATTAAAAGCCGACCTCATGTTTGCCAGCAAGCAATCGGAAGTGGCACGAAAAGTAAAAGATTTTGGATTAAAGGAAAGCCTGACACCTCCATATAAAATAGTAGTAGAGAAAGGTGAATATTAAGAAGTCCATATTATTAAGAGTACGCATCGCATTTCTGTTTGTGGTTCTGTTTGCCATCGCAGTGGTGGTAAAGACAGGCCATATTCAGTTTGTGGAAGGGGAGAAGTGGGCCAAGATGGGCGAACGCATTTCATTCGACTATAAACGGGTAAAGGCTACGCGCGGAAATATATACTCTGACAACGGCAGTCTGCTGGCAACTTCATTGCCATTCTACAAGATCGCTTTCGATGCATCGCTGCCGAAGGATGAAGTGTTTGAAAAGGGAGTTGATTCACTGGCATATCACCTGTCGAATTTCTTTAAAGATAAATCACGATCAGAGTATAGGCAGTTATTGATAGATGCACGCAAATCGAACAAAAAGTATATTATTCTGAGTCGTAAACAGATCGACTACCAGGATAAGAAGACCATGATGTCGTGGCCGATCTTCCGCGAAGGCAGATTGCGCGGTGGTGCTATTTTCGAAAAGATCGATGTGCGCTATCGTCCGTTCTCTAATCTAAGCAGAAGAACAATCGGCTTCGTAAATGAAAATGAAACTGGTGCAGGATTAGAGTATAGCTTCAACAAGCAACTCGGAGGGCAGGATGGTTATGCATATTACCAGAAGCTTGCCGGTGGTGTATGGAAACCTGTATACGATGCCAATAACGTAAAAGCGGTTGACGGACTCGATCTGCAAACTACACTCGACATTAATCTGCAAGATGTAGCAGAGACTGCATTGCACAAAGCCATGTTGCAACACGATGCAGACGATGGACTGGTGGCAGTAATGGAAGTAAAGACCGGTGAAGTAAAAGCGATATCGAACCTGAGCTCCGATGGACATGGTAACTTTTTTGAGAAGTTCAACTTTGCTGCAGGACGTTTGTTCGAGCCTGGGTCAACGTTCAAACTCGTAACCATGATTGCGTTGCTGGAAGATACCAATATCAAACTGTCTGACAGTATAGATGTAGGCAACGGTGAATATACTTTCTATAACAAAACGGTTCGCGATCACGAAGATCACGGGTTGGGTACCGTAACCATTCAGCAGGCGTTTGAGCACTCATCAAACGTAGCCATGGCGAAGCTGGTTGATAAACACTTCGGCTTGCGTCCGCAGAAGTTTGTAGACTATATAGATCGGTTGAAGCTATCGAAGCCACTCGGTGTGCAGCTGGTGGGTGAGCCTACACCCAAGATCAAACGTCCGGGTGAAAAAGGATGGAGCGGTATCAGTTTGCCGTGGATGGCGTATGGATATGGTTTCGAAATTACTCCCCTGCATACACTGGCACTTTACAACGCAGTGGCTAATGACGGGGAGATGATCAAACCCATCTTCGTAAAATCCATCAGACGTGCCGATGAAGAAGAAGAGCTCTTCGAAACAGAAGTGATCAACGGGAAAATATGTTCCGGAGAGACACTGGATCAACTCAAGCTGTTGCTGGAAGGTGTAGTAGAGAATGGTACTGCCAAGAATATAAAAGGAACGCACTATCGCATTGCCGGAAAAACCGGAACAGCGCAGATATTGGAGAATGGCCACTATACCAAGAAGTATGTAACATCTTTTGTTGGATACTTCCCGGCACATGAGCCGAAATATAGTGCTATCGTACTGATCAAGAATCCAAGAGGATGGTATCAGTATGGTAGTAATGTGGCAGCACCGGTGTTTAAGGAGATCGCAGATAATATATACGCCCGCGATATAAATCTGCACCGGCCGATGGATGTAAAGAAATTTGCGAAAACCGATGTGCTGCCGGTGATCCGTGCAGGTAAACAGGAAGAGCTTGCCATGCTGTGCAATGAGCTGGGTATATCCAATCACTCTGCAACAGAAGAAGAGTGGGTACGCTCGTCCAGAGCCGGTGATGGTGTAAGCTGGAAGAAAGCTATAGAAGGCAAGGGTGTAGTACCCGATGTAAAGGGAATGACGTTTCGCGATGCGATTTACCTGCTGGAGAAAGCAGGTTTGAACGTATACTATGAAGGCAAAGGGCGTGTAGAACAACAGTCTATTACTCCCGGTGCACGTGTTGGCAAAGGCGATCGTATATACATACGCCTGGGCTAAGCGCAGATGAAATGTGGAATTGTGAATAAAAATTGTGGATAAAAAATTAAGCTGAACAGACAACCTTATCGTGACCGAACTAAAAGATATAGTATATAAAGTTTCCCTTACGTCCAGCTATGGCAACATGAACCAGGCCGTGAATGGTATATGCTTTGATTCGCGCAAAGCAAAGCCAGGCTTCTTGTTTGTAGCGGTAAAAGGTACATTATCAGATGGGCACGATTATATATCGAAAGCTATAGAATTAGGCGCCACAGCGGTTGTGTGTGAAAAACTTCCCGAAATGATTACCGAAACGGTCACGTATGTGACTGTGAAAGATAGTGCACAGGCGCTCGGTATAATAGCTTCCAACTTTTACGAAAACCCTTCGGCAAAAGTGAAGCTCACCGGTGTAACCGGCACCAACGGCAAAACTACAACGGCTACTCTATTGTACCAGCTTTTTACAAAACTGGGATATGCCGTAGGGTTGATCTCGACTGTGGAGAACCGGATCATAGACAAAGTGATTCATGCTACACACACTACACCAGACCCGATTCAACTTAATGAATTGCTGAAAAATATGGTGGAACAAGGTTGTTCGCATGTGTTTATGGAAGTAAGCTCACATGCAGTAGACCAGGAACGTATAGCAGGACTTAAGTTTGCGGGAGCAATCTTTACCAACATCACACACGATCACCTCGACTATCATAAAACGTTTGAGAACTATATCAAGGCCAAGAAGAAATTCTTTGATGATTTACCATCCGATGCTTTTGCCTTGGTAAATGCTGATGACAAGCGTGGCATGGTAATGCTTCAGAATACGAAAGCAACGAAATATACTTTCGGTCTGAAGAAGATGGTAGACTTTAAAGGCAAGATCATCACCAACTCCATAGAAGGTCTTGAGCTGGAAGTGGGCGGAAAGAATGTATGGTTCAAAATGATCGGTGACTTCAACGCATACAATCTGCTCGGTGTATATGGTGCAGCCGTATTGCTCGGTGAAGATGCCGATGAAGTGCTCACACAACTGTCATCACTGCATGGTGCACCGGGACGATTTGAACTGGTGTTGCCCGGATCGAAGATCACGGCAATTGTCGACTACGCACATACTCCGGATGCATTGAAAAATGTATTGGAAACTATAGCACAGTTCAGAACCGGCAATGAGCAAGTGATTACTGTAGTGGGCTGTGGAGGAAACCGCGATCGTACCAAGCGACCGTTGATGGCATCGATAGCCTGCAAGCTGAGCGATAAGGTTGTGCTTACTTCGGATAATCCGCGTGATGAAGACCCGATGGAGATTATCCGCGAGATGCAAACCGGAGTTACCCCTACCGAAGCCCGCAAGACGTTAGTGATTGCCGATCGCGAAGAAGCGATCAAGACCGCCTGTATGATCGCCAAAGAAAATGACATTGTGCTCGTGGCCGGAAAAGGTCATGAAGATTACCAGGAGATCAAAGGAGTAAAGCATCCCTTTGATGACCGTGAAGTGGTAGAACGGATGCTGAAATTATTTAGTAGCGAAGAATAGACGGTAAATCTGCGCAGGCAGCAATACCGGTATATATAATTTTTGTAGAGATGCTGTATTACTTATTCGATTACCTTAATTCGTTGGACATACCCGGGGCGGGCGTGTTTCAATATATATCCTTCCGTGCAGGGATGGCGGCATTTCTTTCGCTCCTGATTACGATTACGTTTGGTAAGAACCTGATCAATTACCTGAGACGTAAACAGGTAGGCGAAGATATTCGCGACCTCGGCCTGGAAGGACAGATGCAGAAGAAAGGTACACCTACCATGGGTGGTCTTATCATTATAGCCGCTATACTGGTGCCAACCTTGTTGTTTGCCAAGCTGGACAATGTATATGTAGTGCTGCTCGTGATCACCACATGCTGGCTGGGCATTATCGGTTTCCTGGACGACTATATTAAAGTATTCCGTAAGAACAAGGAAGGGTTGGCGGGCCGCTTCAAGATCGTGGGGCAGATTGGTCTCGGGTTGATTGTGGGGCTTACACTATATTTCAATCAATATGTAGTGGTGCGCGAGGTAAGTCCTGCATCACTGGCCAGCATTGAAGTAGATGCGTTTCAACAAGACCTTGACTCCAAGCTGGAGTATAAAGATGTGAAGTCAACCAAAACTACGGTACCGTTCCTCAAGAACAATGAGCTTGACTATGGCAAGATACTGCCGTTCGTACCGGAAGAATATACCTGGGTGATCTATGTATTGGTGGTAATTATCATCATCACAGCCGTATCCAACGGTGCCAACATCACCGATGGTATAGATGGACTTGCTGCCGGTATATCAGGCATTATAGGTTTAACACTGGCGATACTTGCATACCTCTCCGGTCGTATCGACTTCAGCAGCTACCTCAACATCATGTATATACCCAACCTGGCAGAGCTGGTAATTTTCTGTACAGCGTTTGTAGGGGCATGCCTCGGTTTCCTTTGGTACAATGCATACCCTGCACAGGTATTTATGGGCGATACAGGAAGTTTAACGCTGGGTGGTGTAATTGCTGTACTGGCGCTGGCAGTTCGCAAAGAACTATTGATTCCGGTGCTCTGCGGTATATTTCTCGTAGAGAATCTGTCGGTGATCGTGCAGGTGTCATACTTTAAATATACCAGGAAGAAATATGGTGAAGGCCGCAGAATATTGCTGATGTCTCCGCTGCACCACCACTATCAGAAGAAAAATATACCCGAAGCGAAAATTGTAACACGCTTCTGGATTATCGGAATATTATTAGCCATAATAACCTTAGCAACGCTGAAACTGAGATGATGAAGCGCGTAGTCATATTGGGTGCCGGTGAGAGCGGAACGGGGGCAGCATTGCTCGCGAAGGCGAAAGGTTTTGACGTTTTTGTATCCGATCAGAGTGCGATCAAGGATAAATATAAAGCTGACCTTCAGCGCAGTGGAATTGCCTATGAAGACAACACGCACACAGAAGAAGCTATACTGAACGCAGATCTGGTTATTAAAAGTCCTGGTATACCGGATAAAGCTGCGATCATTAAAAAGATCAAAGCGGCCAGTATACCGGTGATCGATGAGATCGAGTTTGCATCACGCTATACAGATGGTGGCAAGATCATTGCGATAACCGGTACCAATGGTAAGACTACTACTACACTGCTTACGTATCACTTGCTGGCGAACGCAGGGCATTCCGTAGCACTCGGCGGTAATGTAGGGTTCAGCCTGGCAAGACAAGTTGCTGAGAAAAAGTTTGACTGGTATGTGCTGGAGTTAAGTAGTTTTCAACTGGATGGAACCGATACGTTCAAACCGGAGATTGGTATACTGCTGAACATTACTCCTGATCACCTCGATCGCTACGAGTATACTATGCAGAAATATGTAGACTCGAAGTTCCGGTTGATACAGCGTATGAATGCCCAACAGCATTTCATATACTATAAAGAGGATCCGGTAATAGCAGCCGAAATCGCGAAGAAAGAAATTATACCGGCACAGCTTCCGGTATCGCTGAAAAGTGATGCGAATACACAGGCTTACTTCGATGGTGAGAAGATGCGCTTTAACCTTGGCGAACGTTTCGCCATCGCACAATCGGAAACAACGTTGAAAGGGCCGCATAACCTGATCAATACGATGGCGGCTGTATCAGCGGCGTATCTGGCGGGTGTAAAGGTCGAGGCAATTCGCGAAGGATTGCTTACGTTCAAGAATGCACCGCATCGTTTGGAACCCGTGGCTACGATCAATGGTGTTGAGTTTGTAAACGACTCAAAAGCTACCAACGTAGATTCGGTCGTATATGCGCTGGGAAGTTTTGACAAACCGCTTGTGTGGATCGCGGGTGGTGTAGATAAAGGAAATGACTATACCATCATCAAGGAAGATGTGCGCAAGAAAGCGCGTGCCTTGATCTGCCTCGGCAAAGAGAATGACAAGCTTAAGCAGGCGTTTGGTGATGTAGTGCCGGTGATAAAAGAAACGCAAAGCGTAACAGAGCTTGTGCGCATGGCGTTGCAGGTGGCACAAAAGGGAGATGTAGTGTTACTGTCGCCCGCCTGTGCAAGTTTTGATCTCTTCCGCAATTATGAAGATCGCGGAGATCAGTTTAGAAAAGCAGTGCTTGATTTGAAGAAAGAAACAGAGGCATAGTATAGCATGGTAAAGATAAAAGAGTGGGCCGACCGTAATCTGCAAGGTGACAAAGTTATCTGGGCAGTAGTGTTTGCGCTGTCAACAATCAGCATACTGGTAGTATATAGCTCTATCGGAACGCTGGCCTATAAGCGTGCTATCAGCCCCGAGTGGATTCTGATCAAGCATACATTTACGGTGTTGGCAGGTCTGGCCGCGATGTGGTTCGCACACCGTGTAGACTATCGCTATTATTCGAAGATATCAAAAGTGGCATTGTGGATCAGTATACCGTTATTGATATATACCTTCACCAATGGTGTTTCCCTGAACGATGCAGCACGCTGGATATCCATTCCGATTGTAGGTTCCTTTCAGCCGTCAGACTTTGCCAGTCTTGCACTGATTGTAAACCTCGCAAGTATGTTGTCCAAGCGCCAGCAGAATATAGATGATATAAAAGAGTCGCTTATACCGATCCTTTTCTGGTGTGGTGTGATCTGCGGATTGATAGCCCTTACCAACTTGTCTACCGCGGTGTTGTTGCTCATCACCTGTATGCTCATTATGTTCATCGGTCGCGTGCCTACGAAATATTTGGCGATGCTGATCTTCGTAGGAGCGTTGTTCGGTGCACTGGCCATCAAGTTTGGGGTGCGTGGAGAAACAGCGAAGCATCGTATTGAAAGCTTCATCAAAGGCACTGAGCTTCCTTTCCAGGCACAGCATGCGCGTATTGCCGTGGCAACCGGCGGTATATTAGGCAAAGGTCCCGGTAACAGCGATGAGCGAAATATACTGCCGCACCCTTATTCCGATTTCGTGTATGCCATCGTGATTGAAGAGTACGGCATGATCGGAGGCATTGTGGTGCTGGCGCTATACCTGATGTTGTTGCATCGTGGTATGAAAGCATCGTATAACAGTGAACGTGCCTTTGGAGGACTTCTCTCGGCCGGGCTATGTTTCGACCTGGTATGCCAGGCGATGGTAAATATGGGCGTTGTAGTAGGACTCGGCCCGATTACCGGACAGCCATTGCCGTTGATCTCCATGGGAGGTACATCCATGGTGTTTACAGGGCTTTCCATAGGGATTGTTTTGAGCGTGAGCCGTGGCGAGCAGGATCAGCACTGGGAAAAAGAAACCGGTGGTGAAGTAAGCGAAGAAAAGCCAAAAGAAACCAAGAACGTAGCAACGAAAGTAGCAGCGTAAAAATATAAAGTATAGGATATAGTATAAATTTACTTGAATACAGGAGAACCATACAGACTGATCATTAGCGGAGGAGGAACCGGTGGACACATCTTTCCGGCGGTGGCCATTGCGAATACATTTCGCGAGCGTCATCCGGATGCACAGATACTTTTTGTTGGTGCAAAAGGAAAGATGGAGATGACGCGTGTACCGGAAGCAGGGTATAAAATTGTGGGGCTATGGATTAGCGGCTTGCAGCGCAAGCTGACGTTATCCAACCTGATGTTCCCTGTAAAAGTGATTACGAGCCTGGTGCGTGCGCGCAGCATCGTAAAACAATTTAAACCACACGTTGTGATTGGTACTGGTGGTTATGCGAGCAGCCCGGTAATGATGGCGGCTACGCGGTTGGGTATACCGGCGGTTATACAGGAACAAAACTCTTTTGCAGGGCTCGCCAATAAACAAGTGGCAGGCAAGGTGAGCAAAGTATGTGTAGCCTACGAGGGCATGGAAAAGTATTTCCCAAAAGAGAAGATCGTTTTTACAGGCAACCCCGTTCGCAAAGATATACTTACTACCGAATTGAAGCGTGAGAAGGCGCTTGGACATTTCGGGTTCGATGGCAATACAAAAACGTTACTCATTATAGGCGGAAGTCTCGGTGCGCGCACCATCAACGAAAGTATACTGGCCGGCATGGATAAGATTGTGGATGCTAACATTCAAATGATCTGGCAAACCGGAAAGGGATATTTTGAAGTATATAAATCGCAGCTCGGTAAATATGATCTGCGTAAGATTCGTGTTCAGGATTTTGTAAAGGAAATGGACCTGGCATATGCAGCCGCCGATGTGGTGATATCGCGCTCGGGAGCATTGGCTGTGTCAGAATTATGCATCGCGAAGAAAGCCTGTATACTGGTGCCGTCTCCCAATGTAGCAGAAGATCACCAGACCAAGAATGCGATGGCATTGGTTGAAAAAGATGCTGCGCTTATGATTACCGATAAGGAAGCAGGAGCAAAGCTGGTAGGAGAAGCCTTGAAACTTTTATTCGATGAAGGACGTGCCGCCAGACTGCGCACCAATATCGCACAACTGGCCAAGCCCAACGCGGCAGACGACATCGTAAATGAAATTGAGAAATTAATAGCAGTACGTAAGTGAAGATCGAACAATACGATAATATATACTTTCTCGGCATAGGCGGAATCGGTATGAGTGCGCTGGCACGCTGGTTCATGAAAAAGGGACTGAAGGTTTCCGGCTATGACCGCACCGCTACTCCGCTTACCACTGCACTGGAAAAAGAAGGAATGAAGATTCACTTCGAGGATGGTGTAGATCATATTCCAGCGGAAGTATTGCAGCAGAAGGAGAAAACACTCGTAGTGTTCACCCCGGCTATACCGAAAGATCACCAGGAGCATAATTACCTGAAGGATAACGGCTATACCATTCTGAAACGCTCAGAAGTACTGGGGCTGATTACCAAAGGTTATAAAACCATTGGCGTAGCAGGCACGCACGGCAAGACCACAACGTCATCCATGGTGGCGCATATACTGAAAGTAGCCGGTCGCAATATGGTGGGCTTCCTCGGCGGCATCACCACTAACTATAATTCCAACCTGGTTATGCAGGGTGAAATTAATAGCGAGACACTGGTAGTGGTGGAAGCTGATGAGTTCGATCGGTCATTCCTGCGATTGTTCCCGCAGGTCGCGGTGGTAACGTCAGCCGATGCTGATCACCTGGATATATATGGCGATCACAGCAGCCTCATCACTTCGTTCAAAGACTATATTAAGCAAATCAATAACGGAGGTACATTGGTTATTCATGAGTCCATTGCAGAATTGCTCGCGGGCGATGTAACCCACGTTACGAAAAATATATACAGCATGAGCCGGGGACAATTTTTTGCCGGCAACATTACCGCTCATAGTGGATTTTTTGAGTTCGACCTCCATGGATTTGGCAAGGTTGAGTCGATCAGGCTCGGTGTCCCCGGATTTCATAATATCGAGAATGCTATTGCTGCTGCCATAGCAACGCATGCATGCGGAGTAGATATTCCAACGATCAAGCAAGCGTTGGAATCTTTCTCCGGTGTAAAGCGCCGGTTTGAATTTATAGTGAAGGGTAAAAGGGCAGTGTATGTAGATGATTATGCGCACCACCCGACCGAGATCGAGGCTTTTTTGAGATCGATGAAGTCGATGTATCCGAACCGTAAACTAACCGTTGTGTTTCAGCCGCATCTATACTCCAGGACACGCGATTTCGCCGAAGGCTTTTCCAAAAGTTTAAGCCTGGCTGATGAGCTGTTCCTGATGGATATATACCCTGCACGCGAGCTGCCGATACCCGGTGTTGACTCGGATATGATCTTCAAGGATATAACCAGTCCGGTGAAGGTTCGCTGCAGTAAAAATGATTTGATGGAGAAACTGGAGAAGACAGACCTCGATGTAGTGGTAACGGTAGGAGCAGGCGACATCGATACATTTATAACACCTATAAAGGAGTTGGTGCTGAAGAAGTATGAAGCTTAAGTTCAAGCTCAAGCGCGAAATAAAGATCATTGCGGCCGTGCTGGTCATTCTGGGAATTATAGCATTCACAGAACGCAGGCGTGGCGAAGTGGCAGTAAAGGACATTACGATCAAGATCGAGAACGTTCATGAGAACCACTTCCTGGACGAAGCGGATGTACGAGGGCTGATGCAGTTGAACCAGGAGAACCTGCGCGGTGCAGAGCTGGAAGCGGTAAACCTGAAAGATGTAGAGAAACGGATCAAGGCGGAACCGTTCATTAAAGACGCACAGGTATACAGCGATCTGAAAGGAAACGTAGTAGTGAATGTTGAACTCCGCAGGCCTATCGCGCGCATTGTGCGTAACGATGGCCCTGACGGATATATAGCAGAAGATGGGCATGTGATGCCGGTATCAGAAAAGTATACTGCGCGTGTAGTACTCATCAGCGGTGGTTATGTGCGGCAGTTATTGAAACAGAAAACCGTAGATGAAACCGAAGAAGGTAAACAGCTGCTGGAACTGCTGAAGGCAATTCGCGAAGATGAATTTTGGAATGCACAAATCGCACAACTGGACATCGACAGCAAGGCAGGCATAACAATGTTCTCGCAAGTAGGCGATGAACGCATCGAGTTTGGAAAACCGGATAACCCGGAGCTGAAATTCAAAAAGCTGAAGATCTTTTATAAAGAGATTCTTCCGCGGATAGGATGGAATAAATACAAACGCGTAAATCTGCAATATGAAGGGCAGATTGTAGCAGAATAAATATATAGCAGGCGAGAGCCGGGGATTGATAAAGATATTTTGAGGTAGTAAAAAAACAACCACTATAAAAAGTTTACAACCATGGAACACGAAAAAATAGTAGTAGGACTCGACATCGGCACAACCAAAATCTGTGCTATTGTTGGCCGCAAGAATGAGTTTGGCAAGCTGGAGGTTCTCGGTATGGGTAAAGCTGAGTCTGAAGGTGTGGTGAAGGGAATCGTTTTCAATATCGATAAAACTGTATACGCTATAGAGAAGGCTATTAAGGAAGCGGGCGATCAGGCGGGTATCGATATCGGCGTTGTAAACGTAGGTATAGCGGGGCAGCACATTCGTAGCTTTATACAGCACGGTGGTATAACCCGTACGTCTAAAGAAGATGAGATCACGGTATCAGATGTAGAGCGTCTTACACAGGATATGTACCGCATGGTGGTTCCTCCCGGAAGCCAGATCATTCACGTAATGCCACAAGACTATATGGTGGATTATGAAGATGGTATAAAAGAGCCGGTAGGTATGTCGGGTGTTCGCCTGGAAGCAGACTTTCACATCATTACTGCGCAAACCAACGCGATCAACAACATCAACAAATGTGTTCGCCGTACAGGGTTGGAAATTGACGACCTCATTCTCGAACCGCTGGCATCCAGCCTGGCGGTATTGAATGACGAAGAGAAAGAAGCCGGTGTATGCCTCATCGACATTGGTGGTGGCACAACGGATATAGCTATATTTTATGATAACATTATCCGTCACACCGCAGTGATTCCGTTTGGCGGTAATATTATCACCAACGATATCAAACAGGGATTGATGGTACTTCCGCAGCAGGCGGAACAATTGAAGACACGCTTCGGCAAAGCGATAGCAGAAGAAGCAAGTCCGAACGAGATCGTTTCCATACCCGGTATACGCAACCGGGCCGCGAAAGAAATTTCGGTGAAGAATCTTTCCAACATCATTGAAGCACGTATGGAAGAAATCATCGAGATGGCCCACGCAGAAATTATCAGTTCAGGATTTGAGAATAGATTGGCTGGTGGAATCGTGATCACGGGTGGAGGTTCGCAGCTTGCAAACCTCAAGCAATTGGTGGAGTATATGACAGGTATGGATACGCGCATCGGGTATCCAAATGAACACCTGGGCAAGAGCAAGATCGAGGCGATAAAGAGTCCTATGTATGCAACTGCTGTAGGATTGGTGCTCGCCGGATTCAGGTCCCTGGACGAACGAGAAGATCGTTACAGGGAAGCCCGCGAAGTAGTGGCGGTAAAAAATGCCAACGCTGCTGCCAAAGCGAAGAAACCAGTTTCATCCAAGAGTTTCTTCAACGACATCTTGAATAAAACCAAGAGTCTGTTGATCGATGATCTGGACGGAAAGAATGAGTATTAAAGAAATATAGTTACTGTAGCAGGAAGTAAAGTAAATATACCGACAGCATCTATATTTGAATGAGAGACAACAACCACTAAAGTTTTATAATCATGTTCGAAACAGGATCTTACAAATTTGAAGTTCCGAAACACAGCCAGAACCGGTCCATCATCAAGGTGATTGGTGTAGGTGGTGGCGGAAGCAATGCTGTGAACCACATGTACAAGCAAGGCATCAAGGATGTTGAGTTTGTGGTATGTAATACTGATAGCCAGGCGCTCAACCTGAGCCCGGTACCCAATAAACTCCAGATCGGAACCAATCTGACGGAAGGACTTGGCTGCGGAGCCAACCCAGAAGTTGGTAAGAATGCCGCACTGGAAAGTAAAGAACATATCCGCGAAATGCTGAACGGTACAAAAATGGTTTTTGTAACGGCCGGTATGGGTGGTGGAACCGGAACCGGTGCTGCCCCGGTGATCGCGAAGATCGCCAAGGATATGGATATACTTACCGTAGGAATTGTTACGGCTCCCTTTTCTTTTGAAGGAAAGAAAAAAGCGGCACAGGCAGAGTATGGTATAGAAGCGTTGCGTCAGAACTGCGATACAGTAATTGTAATTCTGAACGATAAGCTGCGCGAGATATTCGGAAGCCTGCCCATACAGAAAGCATGGGCGCAGGCCGATAATATATTAACGATGGCCGCCAAAGGTATAGCGGAGATCATAACACAGGCGGGTTACGTAAACGTAGACTTCCAGGATGTGCGCACGGTAATGTTGAATGCCGGTGCTGCAGTAATGGGCTCTGTTGAAACACGCGGTGAAGATCGTGCGAAGAAAGCTGCAGAAGGTGCATTGGCCTCTCCGCTGCTTGACGACTGCGACATCATGGGTGCGAAGAAAATACTCTTGTCTATCATCTCCGGTGCGGAAGCTGAGCTGCAGATGGATGAACTGTCGGAGATTACCGACTATATCCAGGAGCAGGCTGGTGAAGAAGCGGAGATGATCTTCGGCCACAGTGTTGATCCTGATCTGGGCGACAGAATTCGTGTAACGGTAATTGCTACCGGTTTTAACTCGGAATCAAAGCATACTGTTAAAAAAGAACCTGCAGCAGATACTAAAAAAGTGCACGACCTCGATCGTTCACAAGGATGGCTTTTCAACAGCGCTGATAACTCAGTAAACGAAAAGAAAGACTTTGAGTTGAAAACCAAGCTGGAACCGAAGCCCGATAAACAAGACAGAAACGAAGAGAAGCCCATGGAACGCGAAGTAACTTTTAGCGGTCCGTTTAATAAAGTAGAGCCACCACGTCATGAAGAAGAAGATGGTGATGATGCTTTGTTCAGGGATGACGACTTTGATGTAACGTCTGTTCAATATGGCGACCAGGTGATTAACGATGATGGCATGATGGAGCTGCGCACAACCAAACAACGCCTGCAGCAACAAGCCAAAGAACGCCATGAGAAACTGAAGCAGGCCCGTAAATCTGAAATGACAAAAGAAGAGTTCAACGAGAAGTGGTCGCTGCCGGCATACCTCCGCAGAGGAGTAAAGATGCAGGATGTGCCACACTCATCAGAGCCTTTCATTTCAAAATATAACCTGAATGATGACAACAACATTCTGGGTAACAACAAGTTTTTGCATGACAATGTAGATTAAGCAGCGCGGACTGAAGTATATATATACTTTCAGTACCGCCCGGAAGATATGGCACTCCGGCATGACAGGTTCATTTACTCCATTCGTAGTGGTTGTTGGTTGTAAATATTTTTTGCCGGTGCCGGGTGCCAATTTTTTAACTTGTAGTAGCGCGAATTTTTTATCCTGATGCGTTGGGATCGCGCAAGGCAATGCCGGACGTTGACCACGTTCGGCATTTGTTTTTT
>NZ_DAIQRQ010000085.1:0-15573 GCF_036786105.1 Ohtaekwangia sp. | reverse complement strand
TCCCGCACATAAAGCATCGAAACTTGATCCGATCGAGTCGCTGCGATTTGAATAAAATAGCTGCTGGTTGCTAGCTACGGCTGCTGGAAGTGCGTGAGTGGGAGGCGCTTTACATCAACATTCGTTGATTGGTATTCCTCGTTCGTTATTCTTGATGCTGGCGCTATAGTTTGAATATCGTGCTGTGTGAGTTATTTACTGATATCGGACAACTCATTGTTTGGCTTCTTTATTTTAAAGAAAATACTACTTAAGATAACAGCCGTCATGTAGCAAAGGGCTAGCGCGAAGGCTGTAGTGCCTCTTATAAAATAGAATATAATCGAAGTCCCACTCAATGCTATTATATTCAATGTAGTCTTTATAGCAAGATTCGATTTTTCAGCTTTGATCATCTTGCGAAAAACAAATACACTGATGAGAAAAACAGGCAAGGATATAAATAGTCCAAATGTCAGGATTAAGAAGTAAATCTGAATTACATCGACATTCGCTTTTAAAGGGGTATCAAAAGCATAGTAGGTAACTATCATTAGTGGACCAATGATTAAGGTGGAGAACCATTGTTTTAGTGGATAAGCAGAATTCATTTTCCTGAAGTTCGTAAAAACAATTTTTTATTTATCACTTCTGGGCACGATGATGAATGTTAAATTATCGGCATTGAAAATAGAAGTGTACTTATCGGAAATAACTGTATGCTTGCTCATGTGCAATATATCTTTATACAAAAGGAAAGTGCAAATATCAGTGGAGGTCATAAATGGCTGATCGGCCAGCACATGTGAGTGGTATGTACCTACGCTATTGTTGTCAGCTCCAATGGGGATTAAAGATTTATGTAATTGAGCCTTCTTTATGATTTCATTTTTTTCGTTGAACCATAATTTATAATCATTACCAATACATAATTGTTTTTCATTGCTTCCGGTAAGTATAAATACAATTCGTTCATTCGGAGTTATAATAGGTATAAAATTGGGACTTGTCCTTTCATAAAATGTGAAAAAGTTTCCTTCGTTCTTCCTTAACTTTTCGAACGCTACATTTCGCAATGCCATTAAATCGTTTTCTTTTGAAGTTGCAGCCCTGGCACTTGCGTTTACAATCCCGTTATGTTCATTGGCAATACTGTCATAACCTATTGTTAAAAGAATTTGCCCAGCTTTATTCCAAAATATAGTGTTGGTGGTATCGCCTTTAGAATAGGATAGGTAGCCGGTTATTTGATTTAGCAATGAAGCATTGTCATGAAGCAATATATCGGTACTATGCCAAGATGCTTTTTCAAGTTTATATAATTGTAATGCTTCCTCAAGAATGATAGCTCTTGACTTCTGTAGATCCTTATCCTGACTAAAAGTGTTATAACCCGATAACAGCCAAATAAAAAGTAGGATGACTTTACCTTTTATAGGTGAATGTGCCACGGTGGTTGGATGGTTCATTTTTAGCGTTGCGGATAAGGCTGACAAATCGGTTAATGATTTGGATTCAATAAACAGTGCGGTTATCGTTTGTCATGATTCAAATATAGCCGTAAATAAAGATAAAAACAGGGGGAGCGTTGCAGCTAAAATATCTCTTTCGTCAACTAAAATAGTCGGTTTAATCTCCACTCCCTCAGGTTCCTGCAGTCAGTAGCTTTACATCCCCTGCCATTTTATAGCAACGGCTGAATGACCCTGTAAACATTTTCAGCTACAATCTTGTGTCCTGCTACGTTGGGATGGATGCCATCGGCCTGGTTCAGCTTTTCACTGCCCGCCACATCCTGCAATAAAAATGGTATAAGCGTTATATTGTTCTTCCTGGCCAGGTCCGGGTACATTTTTTTAAATTTAGCCGTATAGTCCGGGCCGAGGTTGGGTGGCACCATCATACCGGCCAGTACAATTTTAGCTTTGGGATATTTAGCCTTTACTTTATCGATGATCTGTTGAAGATTCTTTTGCGTCTGATCGAGCGGGAGCCCGCGAAGGCCATCGTTTGCGCCTAACTCGAGCACAAATATATCTACCGGTTGTCGAAGCACCCATTCAAGTCTGGATACGCCACCGGCTGAAGTTTCGCCGCTCAGTCCGGCATTGATCACTTTACAGGGCTTGCCTTGCTGTTTGATTTTTTTCTCAACCAGTGCAGGGAATGCTTCTTCCGGTGAAACGCCCAGGCCAGCGGTGAGGCTGTCGCCATAGAACAGAATAGTTTTTGTGGAATTACCTGCCTGAAATAAAAGCAGGAATGAAATAATCAATCCTAATTTTCCGACCATATATGAAAAAATCTGTTAGTGATATCCTGAAACCAGAACAATTTTAGTTCTTTTAACGATTACTCATACAAGCTGATAACAAAAACCATGTCAAATACGGTATTACAAACCGAGAATCTCACCAAAGTTTATCGCTCTGCGAGCAACGAACTTACAGTGCTCGATCATGTTTCGTTCTCTGTGCAACAGGGAAATTCGGTAGCAATCATTGGTCCTTCCGGCAGTGGAAAGACTACATTGCTCGGATTATGTGCCGGGCTGGATACTCCTTCTTCTGGCACCGTATCGCTCATGGGCTTCAAGCTTAATGCCATGAATGAAGACGATCGTGCCTATATACGCAATCAATATGTAGGCTTTGTGTTCCAGAATTTTCAGTTGCTCTCTACACTTACAGCATTGGAGAATGTAATGGTGCCGCTGGAGCTTCGTGGCGAACGCAACGTGCAACCCAAAGCCATAGGCTTGTTGGAAAGAGTAGGACTGGGAAGCCGGCTTCATCATTATCCTTCACAATTGTCGGGAGGCGAGCAGCAGCGTGTAGCGATGGCTCGTGCGTTTATCACCGATCCGAAAATATTGTTTGCTGATGAACCCACGGGTAATCTTGATGAAGAAAATGCCCACAGCATTACCGAACTTCTTTTTGGTATGAACAAGGAGAACGGCACTACACTGGTGCTCGTAACGCACAACCTCGATCTTGCCCAGCGCACACAGCGTATCCTTCGCATGAGGGGCGGCAAGCTCGTAGAAGAGGTGCATACATCCATGGCAGTAGCGAATGATTAAGATTAAAAATTAGAAGATTGGAAGATTAAAAAATTAAAATGAAATCTTCCAATCTTCTAAATTTCAACTATACATTTCGATCCGATGATTGAGTATATCATAAAGCTGAAGCGGAAAACGAAGAATATATTTACCGACCGTTGGGTATGGACAATGGCGTGGCGCGATGCCCGTCATAACTTTTCGCGCTTGCTGTTGTTCACCGCTTCACTCGTAACCGGTATAGCAGCCGTAGTGGCGCTCGACTCGCTGAACTATGCTTTGCAGAATGATATAGACCGCAATGCTAAAGAACTGATCGGTGCCGACTTTGTAGTGAATGGCGATAAGAAGTTTAGTCCTGAGTTGAAGAAAGCATTTGATTCAGTAGGCATGGCGCAGGCTTCGGAGGCAGATATGGCGTCCATGGTGCTGTTTCTCAATAACAATCAATCGCGTCTTATACGACTGGTGGCGTTGGCCGGTCCGTTTCCTTTTTACGGAGAGATAGAGACGTTACCGGCGGATACCTATACACGTGTGCAAGGCGGTGGTTATGCCATGCTGGATGAAACGCTGGCCAGCCAGTTTGATGTAAGCTCTGGCGACTCCTTGCGATTAGGCAAAAGTGTATTTAAAGTAGCGGGAGTTGTAAAGAAAATTCCCGGTGGAGGCGGTATTATGACGACCTTCACGCCATCCGTATATATATCCATGGCTGACCTGTACTCTACAGGGTTGGTGCAATACGGAAGCCGTGTTAGTTATAAGCAATATTTCAAGGCTGATAATGACGAGCAGGTAAAGAGTGTAGAGAAAACGCTGGGCCCGATCGTAAAACAGGCAGGCCATTCGTATGAGACTGTGGAGGGACGCAAGGCGAGTCTTGGAGAAGGTTTCATGTCCATCTATAGGTTCTTCTCACTGCTGGGATTTGTAGCGCTCATTCTCGGTTGTATTGGTGTAGCAAGCTCGGTGCATATATATGCCCGTGAGAAGCGCGAAGAGGTGGCGATGCTGCGATGTGCAGGTTCTTCAGGATGGCAGGCGTTCAATATATACTTTATCCAGATCTTTATACTTGGCATTGCTGGGAGCATTGTTGGTTCGCTGATCGGCATCGGTATACAGCAGGTTATTCCCGTGTTGCTTAAAAATGTTATACCGTTTGATGTTGGCTTCTCTCTTTCGATACGCTCGCTGCTGGTAGGGCTGTTATTGGGTACAGTAGTATCTATACTCTTTTCGATATTGCCGCTCATCTCGGTAAGGTTTGTGCCACCGCTTACGGTGTTGCGCGCCTCATCGGATACAGCTATCCAAAACCGTTTTTCCAAGACGAGAATTACCGTGCTGGTATTGATTGCGTTGTTTCCGATGGCTTTTGCGGCCATACAAACGCGCAGTCTGATGACGGGTGCCATGTTCTTCCTCGGACTGATTACAGCGCTGGCATGCCTGGCATTGGTGGCTACATTTTTACTCTTTCTTGTTCGTAAATTTTTTCCGAGTCGGGCCGGATTTGTATGGAGGCACTCATTGTCGAGTTTATTTCGCCCCAACAACCAAACGCGTGTGCTGCTGGTAACCATTGGTCTGGGCGCCTTCATTATCTCTACGTTGAATATAGTACAGCAAAGTATGCTGAGCCAGGTGGAGTTTACCGGACAGGAGAATCAATCCAATACTATATTATTTGATATACAGCCTTCGCAGAAAGAAGGTGTGGTAAAATTGATGGAGGAGAACAAGCTTAGGGTAAACCAGGTAGTGCCCATCATTACCTGCCGCCTGAGCGAAGTGAAGGGTAAATCAGTTGAAGCCATGCAGAATGATACTACCGATCATATACCGAACTGGGCATTATCGCGCGAGTATCGCGTTACCTACCGCGATACCTTAACGGCTTCTGAAGAGCTGCTCAAGGGTGAGTTGCAAAAGAAACAGGCCGGCAAAGATTCCATCTGGGTAACCATCTCCGAAGGCATGGAAGAGAACTTACAGGTAGGTGTAGGCGATTCGCTCGTGTTCGATATGCAAGGTATACCCATGCGGGTACGTATAGCGGGCATACGCAAAGTAGACTGGCCGAAAGATCCGCCCAACTTCATCTTTGTCTTTCCAAAAGGTGTGCTGGAAAATGCACCGCAGATATTTGTAACGGCTACACGCATTGATGACCAGCAGCGCGCCAATACATTTCAACAACAGTTGGTGTTGCAATACCCGAATGTATCGCTGATCGATCTGCGTCTCATCCTGAGCACAGTAAATGATCTGTTCAATAAGCTCGGGCTTGTAATCCGCTTCCTGGCGCTCTTCAGTATTATTACCGGGCTGGTGGTATTGGCCGGTGCCGTAATCAACAGTAAGTTCGTACGCATCCGGGAAAATGTATTGTTGCGTACGGTAGGAGCACGCACACGTCAGATCACCTTGATCACCCTGATTGAATATGCATGGCTGGGGCTGTTTGCCGCCCTTACGGGAATGATTCTGTCGATGGGAGGAGGCTGGCTCCTCACGAAATTCTTCTTCGAGATTACGTTTGGCTTCGACTGGATTGAACTGGTGATCATTGCTTCGGGAGTAATTTTTCTCACGATGATCATTGGCTGGCTTAATTCACGCGAGGTGATCAGTACACCTCCGTTGCAGATACTGCGAAAGGAGAGCTGATAAAATAACAAAGCCCATGGTATATACCGTGGGCTTTGCTGAACAGAGATCAGTAAAAATTTATCCCTTCAAAAATTTGTTGGCTTTTTGTTTGATCATATCACGATCTGCCGTGATAGAAGGATCGCTGTAAACGTGCTGTGATATCTCAGCAACAACACCTTTCTTGAATCCCAGTTTTTCAGCAATGTGTTCGCAGAAAACAATTTCACTTCTGAAAACCTGTCCGTCCATCTTCATCAGCTGGATCAGGAAGTAGAGGTGCTCAAATTTTTCATCGTTGGTAAGGCTGTTCATACTGCCGATAGGCTGTGGATTATTCAGCAGCTGGTCAACTTCTTCCTTACTGATGCCGTTTGCTTTGGCAATAGTCTGGATGAGTTTAGATTCGCGATCGGCTACTTTTTTATCGCTGGCAGCCAGATTGATTAGCACATTTAATTCGGCTTTTTTGTCAAAAATCATAGAAGCTCTTGGTTAGAAAATGCAAATGTTAAAAAATGAACTATGAAATTCAGTGTAAAATACAATGTTTTAATACATCAACAAAATAATTACCTGGCATCCTGCACCATGCAACCCTTATATTCGCAGGTTGTCTTTGGTGCAAATATGATAGTCGTATGAAGAATTTATTAAGTATAGTCCTCCTGGTAACCTGCCTTGCAGGTGCATGGGCTCAACAGAGTCAGACCCGTTCCATCGGTTCATTCTCGGGTATAAAAGTAGCAGAAGGTGTGAATGTTTATCTCAAAAAAGGAGATAAGGAGAGCCTGCGGGTAGAAGTATCCGGCACCGATGCCGATAATGTTATTACCGAAATAGCAGGTTCATACCTCAAAGTACACATGAAAGACGGGCGGTATCGCGGCAACGTGAGCGCCAAAGTATATGTTACGTATGTTCAGCTCGATAAACTTTCTGCCAGCTCGGCCGGCAGCATCTATGCCGAAGACGCGATAAAAAGTACAAACATGGATATCAGCGCGTCCAGTGCCGGAGAGATTGAAGTAACACTCGATGCTGAAAGTGTATCGGCCAGCGCATCCAGCGCCGCGGAGCTTACGCTGAGTGGCAAAACCAAAGCCTTGACCGTAGAGACCAGCAGTGCCGGAGAAATAGATGCCTATAGCCTCGATGCCCAGAATGTGCAGGCCGAAGCGTCCAGTGCAGGCTCTATCAAGATCAGTGTTTCAAACGACCTGGTAGCACATGCCAGCAGCGGTGGCACAATTCGCTTCCGCGGAAATCCGAATAAATCCATTACCGATTCCAGCAGCGGCGGCTCTGTAAAGAAATCGAGCTAAGAGATATACCTATAAATTCTGCTATAGTAAATCCGGTAGAGTAAATAAGAAGTCCATGCATAGTCGTGGACTTTTCTTTTACATCGGATCAACATCCACAATCACGCGGGCATTGCGGAAAGCTTTGTCTGTTATCAATTGACCGGTTAATGCAGCGATCGTCTTCTTGATTGCGGCCAGATCATATTTACCGCGCGGAATCTTGAGCAGTATATTCATCAGGAACTGATTCCTGATCTTGGAGATAGCAGGCTCGCCCGGGCCCAGTATGCGGATGTAGGAGAGATGCAGGCGCAATTGTTCCGCTAGTGTTTCAGAAGCATTTCTGCATGTTTTCTTGTCTGTATGTTTTATTGTAATCTCGATCAGGCGCGTGAAAGGAGGATAATCATGTGCCTGCCGGTCGGCCAGTTGTGCCGAGAAAAATTCCCGGAAGTTATGGCGCAATATAGTTTGCAACAGCGGGTGATCAGGACTTGATGTCTGGATCACTACGAGCCCGGGTTTATCTCTTCTGCCTGCACGGCCACTTACTTGCGTGATGAGCTGGAAGGCACGTTCATACGAACGAAAATCAGGAAAGTGAATCATGCGATCGGCATTAAATATACCCACCAGGCTCACGTGGTCGAAATCAAGACCTTTTGTTACCATCTGCGTGCCCACCAGTATATTTGTTTCGCCTCGTTCAAACTGATCGATGATGGTTTCATAACCTGTTTTGGATCGTGTGGTATCGAGATCCATGCGCTGCACTTGCGCGGAAGGAAAATGCAGGCTAAGTTCTTCTTCCAGTTTTTCAGTGCCATAGCCCACGGTACGAATACGGGTAGAGGTGCACACCGGACATTGCTGCGGCAGCGTTTCTTTATACCCACAATAATGACATACCAGTGCATTTCTGAATTGGTGATAGGTGAGGCTCACAGCACAGTTTACACACTTGGGCACCCAGCCGCAGTCTTCACAATTTACCATTGGCGAGTAGCCTCTGCGATTCTGAAAGATGATGACTTGCTCTTTGGAAGCCAGCGCATCTTCTATTTTCTTCAGCAGCAGTCCGGAAAATTCTCCCTTGATTGTTTTTTGTTTTCGTTCGCGGCCCATATCGGCCAGCACTACTTGCGGCAGTTGGGCATCGCCGAAGCGTTTGGTCAGTTCAACCAATCCATATTTACCTTGCTGTGCCTGGTAATACGATTCCACGGATGGCGTAGCAGAGCCGAGCAATACTTTGGCGTGATGCATCTGCGCCATTACCATCGCTACATCGCGTGCATTGTAGCGGGGCGCAGGTTCCTGCTGTTTGTATGAGGCATCGTGTTCTTCATCTACAATGATTAACCCCAGGTTATCGAACGGTAAAAATATAGAGGAGCGAACCCCGACAATGAAATTAAATTTACCCTGCAACACACCGTTCCACACTTCAACGCGCTCGGCATCGGAGAATTTGGAGTGATATATACCCATGGAAGCTCCGAATACTTTTTTAAGTCGCTGCACGATCTGTGTGGTGAGTGCTATCTCCGGTAGCAGGTATAGCACCTGTGTGTTGCTGTCGAGCGCCTTGCGGATGAGGTTGATATATATTTCCGTTTTACCGCTCCCGGTGATGCCGTGCAGCAAGGTAACAGCATGCGTTTCAAAATTTTTGAAGATGTCGCTTTGTGCATGTTCCTGGTCTTCGCTCAAAAGTATTACCGGAGGTTGTGAGGCCTCCGGTATATCAAATCGGGGTACCACCACTTCGAACTCTTCAAAGACATTATGTTTGATGAGTGTACTGAGTGATGATTCAGATATATCTTCCGATAACAGCTTCTTTCTGGCCAGCCCGGATTTGTTGGCATCGGCATGATGCATGACCGGAACGTGCTGTAGATATTTCAATACTACATCCTCCTGCTTTGGTTTTTCCGCAATGAGGTTGAATAATTTTTCCAGTGCTTCCGATGATGCATACGCAGATGTGAGGCGTACTTTCTTTTCTATCTTCGGCCTGTATTTTTCGCGTATCTCTTCAAAGAGTATAATAGCCTCTTTGCCGGTTAGCGATTTAAGGATGGAGTAAAGATGTTTGGTGCCCAGCAGTTTGGCAATGTCAGAATACGTAAGCGACTCTTGCTGTAATCGCTTGAGTAGTATAATTTCTTTTTCTGAAAATGCCTGATCGGTTTCTTCGAGGTTAAAAGCCGGGTGTATCTGCACCATCGATTCGCTCGATAATTTCAAGCCGGAAGGCAGTGCAGCGTTGAGCACTTCGCCCATGGTGCACATATAGTAATCGGCCATCCACTGAAAGAGCTTCAACTGCAGATCGTTGAGGGAAGGGAAGTCGTCCAGCAGCTCGAGTATATATTTGGCTTCATATTCTTTGGGGGCCTGCTTGTGCAAGGCTACAATGATGCCGGTAACAATTTTGCGATCACCAAACTGTACGATCACCCGTTGCCCGGCTGCTACCCGCTCATTGAGCACGTGCGGCACGCGGTAGGTGAAGAGCTTGGGGATAGGCACCGGCAGCAGCAGCTCTGCAAAGAATGTATCGATGGTATAAGGCTGATCGAAAATTTCCACTTCCCAAAAAAAGCTATTTTTTTCCGGCTATTATAATCGCGTGTGTTACTGGCTGCTATCGTTTTGAGGCTGTGAATGTTTTGAGCCTTTCGTAGATGCGGTTAACATCCCGCGAGTGGTAGGTGCCCGTAATGCGGAAGATGCGCGTGGGGTTGGAAGAGTCCATCTCGAAGAGAAACACTATTTCGTTATCGATAATAAACGCCAGGTTTTTCAGGGATAATGTGGCGCTTAACTTCTTGAGGGTCTGGAAAGCTTTGTCGGTGAGTGTTACGTCAAAGAAAGAAAAGTTTTGTTCCTGTATTTCCGTGAGGCCGCTTACGTATTCAAATCCATCGATCGTTACTACCGGCTGATCGGTAACGCATACATGCACCTTCTTTTCCGATAATGTTACAACCCGCGGCTTGGAAGTATATTTCGTACATTCCACCGTAAAGTAAACCCCCGTAGGCGACTGGGCATATACCCACGATGCAATACACAACAGCCCGGGGAGAATCAATATTCCCGGAAGGTGCTGAGCTAAACATGCTTTCAGGGGGCGTTGATGGAGCATGGCTATCGAAGATAGACAATTGCCAGGAAAGCTGCTATAATAGAGCTGCCAGCTTCTGGCTGCCAGCCGCTAGACGTGCGGGGCAGAGGCCTGAGTGTGGTATTTGTCGCGATTTATTGAACACTTTCACGCCTCTGGGCAGCTAGCGGTTGGAAGCTTGCAGCCTCCTAATTTGCTCTTCTGCTTCCTTCGCGGTATGCACGGGCAACTGACATGTTTTATTACGACATACATAAACCGTAGACTGGCCGTTGGCTGTTTTGTCGCTGAGCAGTGGTAATGTGCTGGTATCGGCTGTTCCGAAATAAAGCGCGAACGGATAAAAGTGTTGCTGTAAATTTTTCCGAATATCGTGCAGATCATCGCCCACAATTGCGACCTCTACCAGGCCTTTACGGATGGAAGTGTATACTATTGCCCAATACGACATATAGTTCGGCTCGCCTTTTATCAGGTGACTGAAAGATGCAGTCATCGTGGCTGCGCGTTCTTTCCAGTCATCGCGATCCAATATGGTGCCGAGGGCTAACAGGTTGTGCGCCATAATTGCGTTTGAAGAAGGTATAACATTGTCGAATATTTCCTTCTTGCGCGTGATCAGTTCTTCCGCATCACTGCCGGTATAAAAGAAGTATCCTTCTGCGGCATCGAAAAATTTATCCAGTGTAAACTCCAACAACAGCGCAGCACGATTGATCCAGTATTCGTTGAATGTTACTTCGTATAATCGAATGTATGCCTGGATTACGTATGCATAGTCATCGAGAAAACCTTCTACGCCGGAACGATGCCCTTTAAAAGAACGATATAGTTTTGTTCCTACCATTAGTTCATTTTCCAGAAACTGCATGTTGCGAATGGCAGCGTTCAGGAATTGTTTATCCGCGAATGCCTTACAGGCATCGGTCAATCCTACAATCATCATCGCATTCCAGGCGGTAATGATCTTGTCGTCAAGACCGGGTTTGATGCGCTTCCCGCGTTCGTGCAGCAGTATATCTTTACTTCGCGTCAGTGTATCTTGCCACTGCAATGGATCGAGCTTTTCCTTTGCCAGAAATACTTCATCCGTGTGATGTCGTGTAAGAATGTTCAGGCCATGTTCCCAATTACCTTGCGGTGATATTGAATAATACGAAGAAACAGCCGCTGCATTTTCTTTCAGCAGTGTGTTGATCTCATCGCTCGTCCAGCAGTAATATTTACCTTCTACTCCTTCGCTGTCGGCATCGAGCGCAGAATAAAAGCCTCCTGCAGTACTGGTCATCTCGCGTTGCAGCCATTGAAACGTGTCATACACAATCGTCTTGAATTCATTATCACCAGTAAGTGTATAGGCTTCTGCGTACAGACTTAGTAATTGGGCATTATCATACAACATCTTCTCAAAGTGTGGAGCAAACCATTCTCCATCTACCGAGTAGCGGGCAAAACCTCCTCCGATCTGATCATATATACCACCCATACCCACTTTGCGCAGAGTTAGCAGCACCTGTTGTAAGGCTTTTTCATTTTGCGTTATATGGTGGTAGCGCAGCAACCATTGCCACACCGAAGGCATAATGAATTTAGGAGCACGATCCATACCTCCCCAGCGAGTATCAAAGTGTGCGGCCAGTTTCTGGTAAATGCCCTCTATGTCCTGACGAAGATCTGTATCGCCATGATTCTGCCGGAAGCGCTCAACATCCGAGCGATGCAAATGCAACCGAAGCTCTTCGGCGGTGCTCTCTATCTCGGTGCGATTGCCTATAAATGCACGGTTAATATTTGTGAGTATCTGTACCCATGCCTGCGGTGTAAAGTACGTGCCGCCAAAGAATGGTTTTTGTTCTGGCGTTAGAAATACATTCAGCGGCCATCCTCCGTTTACACCCATCGCCTGCACCGAATCCATATATATCTGGTCGATGTCGGGGCGTTCTTCGCGATCAACCTTGATGCACACAAAGTGTTCGTTCATTACGTTGGCTATATCGTGGTTCTCAAACGACTCGCGTTCCATTACGTGGCACCAGTGGCATGACGAATAGCCAATGCTTACCAATATGGGTTTATCTTCTTTGCGCGCTTTTTCAAGCGCTTCTTTTCCCCATTCAAACCAGTCAACCGGGTTGTGAGCGTGTTGTAGCAGGTAAGGTGATGTTGAATGGATCAGTCGGTTGCTCATGAATTGTAAATCTTATTGTCAGAAATAAAAAGTGGTAATAATACTACAAGGTAATCGCCAATAATCATACCCGCAGTTGATGGATATATTATTGAAGTTGTGATCGAAGAGTGGCTATTTCTTCATCAACATTTACCCACGATTTTAGTTCTTCAAGTTTCTGAAGCGTATCGCGTAAAAATTTTTGGTGCGCTGCCGAAGCAGGGTGGAAGGGCTTATGATGCAACGCCTGTTGAATACCCTTCCATCGCTCGATGAAGTCTTTTAAGCGAACATCGAAATAGCGTGCAGCAAATTGTTCCCAGATATAGTCTTCGGCTTGCTCGGTTGGGTGAAGCATGTCGCTTTTATAAAAACGATAATCGCGCAGGTCGTCCAGTTGTATCTCATAAGCCGGAAAATATACCACATCGAGGTAAGCCTCTTGCAGCGTATGGCACGCCACACGCAGTATACTTTTACTCACGCTGTTCAGTTCCAGGGTGTCTTTGATATGCCGCACCGGGCTCACCGTTAAAATGATGCGTATAGCTGGGTTAAGAGCTTTCAGCCCTGTATACATTTCTTCGAAAGAGGCAACGATCTGATTGTGCGATAACAGCGACTTTCTGAATTGACTGGCGGGCTGCTTATGGCAATTGGCCACGATCTCGCCCGTATCTGCCCGCTCATAAACCCAGGCAGTGCCGTAGGTGAGAAGAAGCCATTGTGCGTCTTTTAGAAAATGATGGGTTGCCCCAATGGTGTTGATGAGCTGGTGCTGTAATACTGTTTTGCTGAGCGCCGAAATCTCAGAGTGAAAATCGTAATTTAGAAAAACATCGTGGTGGGTTAGAAAGGTATGGTCGGGAACCGTTTCGTTGAAAATGCTGTACCGTAACGCCCGGTGCATGGATACAGGATTGTAAAGCACCCCGAACGGATTGGCAAGCGTTTGCATCTTAGACCGGCTCATGCGTGAGCCGATGGCATCGGCAAAACATGATCCCAGGGTGGCGATCCGGTCGGAAAGAGAAATGGTGTGCGTTGACACACCTGCATTTAAAGTGGTTCTGAAAGGGTTCATAAATTATGTTACCGCAAACACTTGAAAATTTAGCGTGTTTTGAAGTACTTTAGATTCACAATTGACTTAATCATTCAATCAAAAATATGAACAACGACCTGATTGCATCTGAAAAAATCCCTGTAAAAATCTTTAGCGGTTCAACCGAGGCTTCTGAGTTTGTAGCCAAAGAGATCGCAGCTTTGATTAAAAACCGTCAGTTGGAAGGTAAGCCCTGTGTTCTGGGCCTGGCTACCGGTTCAACGCCTACCCGTGTGTATGCCGAGCTCGTGCGCATGCATAAAGAGGAGGGGCTGAGCTTCAGGCATGTGCATACATTTAACCTGGATGAATATTTCCCAATGCAGCCCGACACTCTGCAGAGTTACGTGCGCTTCATGAATGAGCACCTGTTCAATCACATCGATATTCCCAAAAACCAGGTGCACATTCCCGATGGTACCTTGTCAAAAGAGAAGGTAGCGGATTTTTGTAAAGACTATGAGCGCAAGATCGATGAGCTGGGTGGTATTGATATACAAATACTGGGTATAGGCCGTACAGGTCACATCGGTTTTAACGAACCTGGTTCTACAGAGAAATCATTCACCCGCCTCGTTACACTCGACCAGGTAACCCGTATCGATGCAGCTAGCGATTTCTTTGGGGAAGAGAATGTGCCACGCAAGGCAATTACCATGGGCGTTGGATCAATTCTGAAAGCCAAGCGCGTGATTATGATGGCATGGGGCGAAGGCAAGGCAAAAGTGATCAAGAAAGCGGTAGAAGGGCCAGTCACCGACCAGATCCCTTCTTCATTCCTCCAAAAGCACGACAACTGCCTGGTGGTATTAGACGATGCAGCGTCTTCCGAACTTGTTCGCATCAAAACACCGTGGTTGCTGGATAGCATTGAATGGAACGAAACACGTATCCGTAAAGCGGTAGTTTGGTTGTGCCAGGTGCTCGGTAAACCAGTCTTGAAACTTACCAACCACGACTATATGGAGCATGGTATGGGCGATATCATTACGGAGTTTGGTTCGGCTTACCAGGTAAATATTAAAGTATTCAACTACCTGCAGCATACCATTACCGGCTGGCCGGGAGGTAAACCCAATGCAGATGATACGCACCGCCCGGAGCGCGCCAATCCATTTCCGAAGCGCGTTATCATTTTTTCGCCACACCCTGACGATGATGTGATCTCGATGGGAGGTACCTTCATCCGCCTGGTAGACCAGGGGCATGAAGTGCATGTAGCCTATCAGACTTCCGGAAATATAGCGGTGTTTGATGACGATGCTGTTCGCTTTGCAGATTTCGTTCGCGACTTTAACATTCAGTTCGGTCTGAGTAAAGATGATGGTGAGAAGTTCTATAAGAAAGTAGTGGAGTCAATCCGCCAGAAGGGCCCCGGACAAAATGATACTCCGGAGGTATTGAAGATCAAAGGACTAATTCGCAGAGGAGAAGCAAAAGCAGGTGGCCGCTATGTAGGTCTGCCGGATGAGCAGATGCACTTCCTCGATATGCCTTTCTATGAAACCGGAGCGGTAAAGAAAAAGCCGTTGGGTGAAGATGATATCAAAATCACCATGGATCTTATCGAAAAGATCAAGCCACACCAGATCTATGCTGCCGGCGATTTGTCTGACCCGCACGGTACACACCGCGTGTGTCTGGCAGCCGTAATGGAAGCGGTGAACCGACTGAAGAACAAAGACTGGATGAAAGACTGCTGGGTATGGTTGTACCGTGGTGCTTGGCAGGAGTGGGATATCGACCAGATTGAAATGGCCGTGCCGTTGAGTCCGGATGAATTGATGCGCAAGCGCAGAGCTGTATTCAAGCACCAGTCGCAGAAAGACAGCGCTATGTTCCCGGGCAGCGACAAGCGCGAGTTCTGGATGCGTGCAGAAGACCGCAACCACGCTACCGCAGAAGCCTACAATAAACTGGGCCTCGCTGAATACGAAGCGATGGAAGCGTTTGTAAGACACAAATTTTAAAAATAGCTGCGAGCTTCTGGCTACAAGCTGCTAGAAGTGTGAGCGAGAGTGGTGTGTGTGCCTTCAATTTGAAAAGCATACACACCACTTTATTTTTCCAGTAACTTGAGGCCTGCAGCTAGCGGCTATTGGTGTCCGGGGAAACTAAGTTAAAAAAATGAAGCGGGGTCATTTCTAA
>NZ_DAIQRQ010000026.1:58500-64506 GCF_036786105.1 Ohtaekwangia sp. | reverse complement strand
CATCGATCGGAAGGAGGTAGGACTGTAAGGAAGATAGCTGCGAGCTGTTAGTTATGAGCTGTGAGATTGCAAGCAGCAGGTTACTGGCTGCTGGAAGATTATCTGTGAATTAATCGCGTATGGTTTTTATCTGTGGTATTCATTCTGTGTCCATCTGTGAAATCTGTGGGAGATAATTTTACATTCTTCCAATAGCATCTATACTATAGGTCATCTCCCCACGCGCACCACTTCCATTTCTCCTATAGCAATATTCTTCATCGGTATAAGATTAACATGCACGATCTTTCCTTTATACTTCGCACCATTTGAAAGCAGTACGATGATTACTTGGTCTGGTTGAAGTTGTTCATCAACATGCACGGATATACGGCACAATACGGGTATATAATTAAGAAAGCTTTTGTCCATTTCGCGGTCGTCAAGCTGATAGCTATGCATGGAAGTGTTCATTCATTCTTCATACAAAGTAACGTATATAGAGGAATCTATTCAATGCAAACGATACCATAAATTGCGTTGAAGCTGAAGGCATTCTGATTGATCGACACTTTTTCCGGATTAGTCGAAAAGTCAATTACCGGCATCGTTTTTTTAGATAAAAGGCATGTTTGTTCCGATAATTATACGTTGTAACGCCATACATTTACCTCATTCAATTGGAGTATGAAAAGTGAGATGGTGACCCTTAGGCCCGATGGTCGCAAAGGTATAACGATGACGGAGTCCTACTACAAGACATTAGCGACCTATATATTGTCGGCACTTGATACTGAAGAGCCGATAACATTAAATACATTACTCGAAAAAGCGCTGAAAGATTTTACCGATTCTATTGATAGCGACATTACCTGGTATGTATTACAGGTAAAGCTCGACTTGGAAGCCCGCAGTTTCATTCGTACCGTTACGCCACCTTACAGAAAACGTCTTTTCCTTCTAAAGCTCACACGCCAGGGACAAAAGCGGCTGCAACACGACCGACTTCTGGCTGACTGGCCGCACAACTAGTATATATCGTTCATTCTCGTATCCCTTGCTTCAATTCATAAAATTGCTTCACTTTATGCAACATGAAGCAATCTATCAAAGTATCAGTGGATGCCGTTGTTTTTGGATATGATCCCGAGCAGGGTATCTCCATTCTGCTGATCAAACGAAAGTTCGAGCCCTTTCAAAAATTCTGGGCCCTGCCTGGAGGACTTGTAAAAGATGATGAGTCCCTTGAAGATGCTGTAACCCGCGAACTGCAGGAGGAAGCCGGTATAGATGTTAATTACCTTGAGCAATTATACTCTTTTGGTAAGCCTGATCGAGATCCCCGCAACCGGGTTATATCCATTGCTTATTTCGGATTGGTGCGCCCGACTGACTACCAATTGCTCGCACAAACCGATGCAGAAGATGTTGCGTGGTTCGGCATCAAGAAGCTGCCGCGTCTCGCCTTTGATCATAAAACCATTCTGGATACAGCCATCAAACGCCTGCGTGGCAAACTTGCATACGAGCCCATAGGCTTTGAATTACTCGATAAAAAATTCCCGTTCTCTGATCTTGAAAAATTATACCAGATCCTGTTAGACCAGGATATCGACAGGCGGAATTTCAAAAAGAAGATAATGGCTTATGGCTTTCTTGAAGAACTTGAGGAGTCTGTGCAGAAGAAATCCGGAAGGCCTGCGCGATTGTTCCAGTTCAATAAGAAGAAGTATTTCGAATTGAAAGAGAAGGGCTACAACTTTGATATTTTTCTCTGATCTCCTGGTAATTAACTGAAATTATTGTAAAAAATACACAAATTAATAACCAGGCAATCAACCTTGTTTTTATATTTGCGTATATAATACACAAATAAGAATATGAAAACAGAACGTTACAAAGAAAGCGTAACCCGTTTGCCGAAAGAAGGAAGACATATTGTCGCGAGTCAGCCGAATGGAAACATAGTTGTATATCAAGCTTACAGACAGCCAATTGCAGACTATGCTGTAGAACATAAGCAATTTGAAAAAGACTTTAGTTACAACAGAATGTCGTGGATAAAGCCTAATTTCTTGTGGATGATGTATCGAAGCGGATGGGCAACCAAGGAAGGACAGGAAAATATTCTGGCAATCACGATCAGTACAAATACCTTTGATATGATCTTGCAAGATGCGGTAGTATCGTCTTTCGACAAGTATTTCTATACCAGTGAAGCTGAGTGGAAGCGTGATCTTGAGGCGCACGGCGTACGATTGCAATGGGATCCGGATCACGACCTCTTTGGAAATAAGATCGAGCGGAGGGCAATTCAACTTGGATTGAAAGGAAATATACTATATCAATATGGCAAGGAGCTAATTATTGATATACAGAATATAACACCATTCGTTGTTCGCCAACGGGAAATTCTGGAAGCCGGCAGGTTAGATGACCTTGAAATTCCGTATGAAGAAATATACAGGCCAGCCTCCGAAACACTGGCTAGCAAAATAGCACTGTCTTAAACAATACATTGTATGAGTAAAATTGGCGTGATCATCGCGCGTTTTCAATCGCCTTACCTGCACGAAGGTCATAAGAGTCTGATCGAATCCGTAAGGCAACAGCATAATACCATGGTGATTGTGCTGGGCATATCGCCTGTAAAGGGAAGCAGAAGAAACCCGCTGGATTTTCAGACGCGTGAAAAGATGATCAAAAAAGAATATCCCGATGTGATGGTGTTGCCGCTGCCTGATCATCCGCTGGATACAAAGTGGTCGCAGAATCTTGATAGTTTGCTGGCCAATACATTTCCGGGATCACAATTTATACTCTATGGAAGTCGTGATAGCTTCAAGACTTACTATTCTGGTACCAATGCTACGGTAGAACTGCCTGAGAACGGGAGCTTCCGTGCCACGCTGATACGTGAACAGATCAGCGACAAGGTAATGGATTCCGAAGAGTTCAGAACTGGTATTATCTACGCGTACGCAAACACATACCTCAAAGTATATCCTACAGTAGATATAGCCGTACTGCGAAATAACAAAAGCGAGCTATTGCTCGGCCGTAAAGACATCGATAATAAGTGGCGATTGTTGGGCGGATTCTCTGATCCTACAGATAACAGTTACGAAGAGGCCGCTGCCAGAGAACTACGTGAAGAGTGTGGCGATATAGAAGTGACGCCGATGCAATACGAAGGTTCTTTCCGCGTGGCAGACTGGCGCTACCAAAATGAGTCAGACAAGATTATTACAACACTTTTCTCTACAGAATATATATCGGGCGATGCTGCAGGTAGCGATGATATTGCGGAAGTGCAGTGGTTCTCCCTGCAAACGGTAAAAGAAATGATGGACAGCCAACGTACAGCGGCAGAACATATACCACAGCTCACCGCCATTCTGAATAAATACCTGTAAGATTGAAGGCAATGCAATTATAGTTGATCTCTTAATTCCCAAGTATATGAAAACGAATCTTCTTCTCCTGGCCGATGCATACAAATACTCCCATCACAAACTATATTATCCGGGAACTACCACGATATACTCTTACCTGGAAAGTCGTGGTGGATTGTTTGATAACACCGTGTTCTACGGTTTGCAATATTATCTCAAGGAATATTTACAAGGCCCTGCGTTTACAAAGGAAGATATAGATGAAGCCGAAGAACTGATGCGCGGTGTGTTCGGGCGAAGCGATGTATTCAAACGCAGTAACTTTGAGTATATATTGAAACAACACGGAGGTCATCTTCCGGTAAAGATTAAAGCGGTTGCTGAAGGAACGTCTGTTCCCGTGCACCAGGCATTGATGACGATTGAGAATACCGATCCGGCTTGCTTCTGGCTCACCAATTTTCTGGAAACCCTGCTGATGCAGGTGTGGTATCCGAGCACCGTAGCAACGTTGTCTTTTGAAATGAAAAAGATTGTGGAGAAATATTTCGAACTTACTTCGGATGATGATGCACGGAGCGCGATCAATTTTGTGCTGAATGATTTTGGATTCAGAGGTGTAAGCTCGGTTGAAAGTGCTGGCCTCGGTGGATCGGCGCACCTGGTAAATTTTATGGGCAGCGATACTGTATATGCATCCAGGTTTGCACAGAAATACTATAACGCGAAGCAGGTATACGGCATGTCGGTGCCGGCAACAGAACACTCGATCATGACACTGCTGGGCCAGGCAGGAGAGAACGAAGTATTCGGTCATGTGCTTGAAGCATATCCCGAAGGAATTCTCTCCTGTGTATCCGATTCCTATAACATTTTTAACGCGGTTGAAAACTTGTGGGGCGAAATGTTCCGCGATCAGATTCTCAATCGGAAAGGAGCACTGGTCATCCGTCCTGATTCAGGTGATCCGATACAAACGTTGTTGAAAGTATTTGATATACTCTTTGATAAATTCGGTTTCACTATAAACAGCAAAGGCTATCGCATGTTGCCACCGCAGGTGCGCGTAATCCAGGGCGATGGTGTTGATCATGAATCTATACCTGCCATCTACGAGACGCTGAAAAGCAAAGGTATAGCCGCTGCCAACCTTGTGTTGGGCATGGGGGGTGCTCTATTGCAGAAAGTAAACCGCGATACACAGAAGTTCGCATTGAAATGTTCATACGCAGAAGTAAACGGCAAGCCGGTACACGTAAAGAAAGCTCCAATGGAAATGAATGCTGAAGGAGAGATGATCCCTTCTTTCAAAACATCCAAAGCAGGTAAACTCAAACTGGTTATGGAAGAAGGAACATTTAAAACAATGGCGCTTGATGCATCGCATTTACCAGATCAGTTAGAGACGGTTTTTGAGAATGGATCACTCACGCGCGAGCACACGTTCGAGCAGGTTCGCGAACGTGCAGAACATTCGCTGGCAAATGCACTTAAAAAGAATCAGGCGTTGCCAATAAATTGATTATCATTGTTAGTCATGGAAAACACGATCAAGATTTACGCTACCTCTACTGCTGTTTCGCTGGGTACCAAGATTGCACAGCACCTTCAGCAGCCGTTATACCCGGTGCACACCGAGAAGTTTTCGGATGGAGAATTGTTTGTGCGCTTCAACGAAAGTGTACGCGGACAAACCGTTTTTCTTATTGCCAAAGTAAATATGCCATACGAGAATTTCTTCGAGATGTTGATGACCGTAGATGCTGCAAGGCGATCTTCCGCACGCGAGGTTGTGTTGGTCATGCCATACCTTCCGCACAGCCGGCAGGAGAGAAGGGACGGACAACGGACATCGATCTCTTCACGCATGGTAGCTGATATCATTCAGTTGATGGGAGCTGATCGCATCATTACCCTCGATCTGCATACCAATGCCATTGAAGGTTTTTATAAAGTGCCCCTCGATCCGCTGTCGTCATTGAAGCTGTTTGTCGATCACATCAAAGACTGCAAGCGCGATCACCTGTGTTTATGCAGTCCTGATTTTGGTGGTATAAAGCGCATCAAACAGTATAAAAAATACCTTGATGCAGAGATGGTGGTTATCAATAAAGAAAGACTCAAAGCCAACCAGGTAGCGCACATGGAGATTATTGGTGATGTGAAGGGACGCAACGTAATCATCATCGATGATCTGGTAGATACTGCAGGCACCCTTTGCAAGGCCGCTGATCTGCTCATTGAACACGGTGCAGAATCAGTTTGCGCCTATTGTACCCATGGCGTGTTGAGCGGTGCAGCATTATCGAACCTGGAAAAGTCGCGGATCGAAAAACTATATATATCCGACACAGTCGTGGAGGCGTTGGATCATCCCAAGATCGAAGTGGTAAGTTGTGCCGAGCTGTTAGCCCGTGCGATGGAAAACCTGATTAATAATAAAAGCTTAAGCCAGATATGATAACGCGAGCTGTGGAGAACTGCTTTTGTCAGGTTTAAAGTTCAAAAGTTCAAAGTTTAAAGTTCAAAGTTCAAAGTTCAAAGTTCAAAGTTGGTGCGTAACCTTAAACCTTGGACTTTAAACTTTGAATAGAGCCGGAGGATGAAGCGGAAAAAGTGTGGATGCTTCTAA
>NZ_DAIQRQ010000026.1:0-58400 GCF_036786105.1 Ohtaekwangia sp. | reverse complement strand
TTTAAACTTTGAATAGAGCCGGAGGATGAAGCGGAAAAAGTGTGGATGCTTCTAACAAAGAAGACGCTCATGATCTTAACATCGATAAAATTTTGCCACGCGCGAAGCACTTGCCGAACATCTTCAGGGACTCTCAACCTATGGAAGATTTTTGCGTTTTGCGAAAGATTTCAGGAAGAGGGGTATACTGTACTATGAAAGTAAAGTACACGAAGGCCGGAAATATAGAGCTTGCGCTGAATGATGCATGCGAATTTATGAGTCGAAAAGATTACACAGACGACTGGAAGGAGACCAGAGTCAACCGTATTGTGCCTGAACTCACCCGGCTCCGGGCAGATGAAGCGATTAACTACACTCGCAACGATTAACCGGTAACGATTAACGGATAACGATTAAGGATACTCATCCCGTAAATGAGGTATTGAAATAACAGGTAGCTTGTAGGTACTTTGCTCAAAAAAAATAAACTCAACCGTCTATGAGAGAGCATCTATTCAAAGAATTTCTCACGTTAAATTATAACGACTCGGCATTGGCTGTTGTAGCCAAGTGGCTGGTATCTCCGACACCCGATGAGTTCAGAACGGGCCTTGATTGCATGCTGGCAGCCATGCAGCGGCATAACACCGGAAAACTGATTGTGGATACAACGTTTCTCGGTGCTATTCAGGAAGAAGACCAGCAATGGGCCTCTTCGGATTGGTATTATCGTGCAAAAGAAGCCGGGTATAAACGGGTTGCTATCATTCTGCCAACGGAGGTGTTTACAAAGATGTCTGTTCAAGACACGATGGATGCAGTACGGGAACAGTATGTAGACACCGGCTATTTTGATAATGTGGATGCGGCGCTTGAGTGGATTGGGCGATAGTATACAGGCATCTGGTTTCGCATCCTGGTATAGGTGTGTGGCAAAAAATAATCAAGGATATATAACAAAGGGCGGTATAATTACCGCCCTCTGTCTTGGTTTCTATAGGGATTTCAATAATTCCCTTCGCCTCCCATCTTACCGGAAACGCGTGCAGCATACGCTTCGAGCTTGCCTACTTCCTGGTCGATCATCCACAAACCAACACCCTCTTCGCCAATAATGTCGAAGATCTCAACAGCTCTGCGCGCCAGTGTCTCTTCTTCGCGCTGCTCATTTACATACCATTGCAGAAAGTTAAATGTAGCAAAGTCCTTTATCTGCAAGCACTGATCAACGATGTTGTTGATCGATTTGGTTACTTCGATTTCGTGATGCAGCACGGCTTCAAACACTTCGCGAAGAGAAGCAAACGAGTGCTTGATGCCGGAGATTTCCGGTTGCAGTGCATGGCCACCCGCAGCGTTCACATAGCGAAAGAGTTTCAACATGTGTCTGCGCTCTTCTTCAGAATGTTTATAGAGAAATTCTGCAGAGATTTCAAATCCCTGAGTGTCGCACCACGATGCCATGGAGAGATACGCAGCAGAAGACTTACCTTCCATTACGATCTGATTATTTAGCAATGCTTCTATTTCCGGAGTGATGGACCGGGCCGGAGTATAAGATTGTTTTTTCATGTGATGTATAATAAAGTTATTTGGTCTTTGAGCAGTATAGCGTATCCGGTCACAAATAACAAAGTACGATCGTAAAATTTCTTTTCAGGGTCACTATAATATAAAGTTACTTCAGATTCACTTCTCGTGCACAGTATACCCGGCATTATGTACCAAAGTGCAGGGTAGTAAAACATCACTTGTATCGGGTAGAAAATACTTCAAAAAAGATAAATGCCCGTATACCTTTAAAAGGGTTACCAAGTCAACGTCTTCTTGACATGTATTTCATTCCTGTTTAACTTTGTTTGGAATTAGTCTAAATAGTAAGTGGCTTTCCGCTTTGAATGAGGAGTGATTAACGAATGATGAATGCGCCCATACGAATTTTATTAGCGGATAACCAGCCACTGACTGCTGCCGGATTGGTACATTTCCTGGAAGCCCGCGAAGATGCGAGCATCCTCGATGAAGTATTTGACCGTGAGCAGCTTGAATCGTTGCTGGAAAAACATAAGCCCGATCTTCTGATCACCGACTACAACCTCGCCAACTACATAACACCCGATGACCTCAGGATTGTAAAAGAGATATCTCCTGCGACCAATATTCTCGTCATTTCAGCAGATGACAATAAGGGCACTATACTCGATGTACTCCAACTTGGAGTAAAGGGATATCTCACCAAAGCGTGCAGTCGTGAGGAGATTATGATGGCGATTCAATCTACCGCGCGTGGTGAGAAGTTCTATTGCCACAAGATACTCGACATTATTATGGAGAAGCATTTCAGTTCCGAGCCTGAGACATTCGATGCTTCCATTCTCACTGCACGTGAAACAGAAATACTTACATTAATAGCGCAAGGTAAATCCACACAGACAATTGCCGATAATTTGCATCTCAGTCCGCATACAGTACAAACCCATCGCAAGAGTATCATTCGCAAACTCAACATAAAATCACCCACCGAGTTCGTTATCCACGCGATCGATTTTGGTTTGATTAAGCCTAAATAGGTTAATACATTGTACTATTTCGATAACCTATATATACTTCTATTTCTTCTCCTATAGGCTTGTGTCACTTCTCACAGCTAACAACCTAAAGCCAGCGATATACCCGCTACAAAGTAGTACCACTTTTCCATACAGATAACCTTCTTTCCATCTTCGCCAGGTATATAAAAATGCCCGCTGCAGGCGATTGACATCAGGTGAGCGCGCGCTATACTTTTATCCGTTAATTGTTCACGTTAATTGTTACACGTAAAGGGTAACACTAACGGATAGCGAATAATGTGTAACGATTAACCACTAAATGATAACGATTAACCTAAAGAAATGCACGAAAGATCAAACCTTGAAATACTGGCGGAGTCTCTGAATGGCTATGTAAGTCGTTGCCTGTGCTGCCATGAATTTAATCTGGCCTATAAAAATGTGTTACTTGTTTTTGATGAAGAACAGTTGATCCGTTTTTTCGAATGGGTGCTTTCCAACCGGCAATCGCTCGATAACTTTCATCCCTTGCCACACGGTCGGTGCCGAATATTTTCGAGTCCTCACAGCAATTTGCTCATCGTCTATAATGACGAAGAGATTGATGAGCTGGCAGGTTTGTTTGCTGAAGTGCAGATTGTGCTGGAGGCCAGGCGGCTGGTCAATTGTCAGAAAAACAACCCTTAGTATACACGCCAATACCATTCTGGTAGCACCCAAGTTGTCATCCGTAATAACTGACCTTCCGAGGTAGTTTGGATATACCCTGCAAGGGGTATAATAATTCACTAGTCGCAGCGATTGCGGCCGGAATGGGATCGGATTTACTTTTGAATGTACTTAATAATGGATTCTAATAATAACTTAAAATGAACCTTCATTACTTTTTTAAAGGACTGCTGATCGTGATCCTCGCAGGTACTTCCGCATGGGCACAACAAGCTCAGACACTCGGATCAATCAGCGGAACCGTAACAACGTCAGACAACCGGCCGGCGGAGTTTGTAAACGTAGCGCTTAAAGGAACAAACAAAGCCACCAATACCGAAGCCCATGGAAAATTTGATTTTAAACGCATCACGCCCGGTAGTTATACCGTGGTGGCAAGCCTTGTAGGCTACGATGCTGTAGAACAAACTATAGAGGTGTATGCAGGACAAACGTCTGTTGTTAACTTTTCATTGAACGAAACTTCAGCGCAGCTTCAGGAGATTGAAGTACGTGGCGAACGCGTTAATAAATTCTCTCGCATCGAGAGCGGTTATGTTTCCAAAATGCCATTGAAGAACCTGGAGACCCCGCAGGTATATACAACCATCACTCGCGAACTACTGGCAGATCAATTGGTCTTCTCGGTTGATGATGCCATGAAGAACGCCCCCGGCTTATTAAAGATGTGGGATGCCACCGGCCGCAGTGGCGATGGCGGCAGCTACTATAACATGCGTGGCTTTGTAGTGCAGAGCCAGTTGCGCAATGGTATAGCCGGAAACGTATCGAGCAAGATCGATGCCGTGAATCTGGAGAGAATTGAAGTGATTAAAGGCCCTTCGGCTACACTGTTTGGTAATGCGCTTACTTCGTATGGTGGCCTTATTAACCGTGTTACCAAGAAACCGTATGCAACAACCGGCGGTGAAGTTACGTACGCCACCGGCAGCTATGGATTCAATCGCGTAAGTGCCGATTTCAATACACCATTGGATGAAGAGAAGAATGTACTTTTCCGTCTGAACACAGCCTATAGCTATGAAGGTAGTTTTCAGGACAACGGATTTACCAAAAGCTTTGCCTTGGCGCCAAGCCTGACATACAAAGTAGACGATCGCCTGTCATTCAACTTTGATGCTGAGTTTTTTCAGGGACAAAATACAGGCTTGTCCGTATTCTTCTTCCCATACGGACAAACGATAGCCTCCATGGGTGTTACGCATGCTGACCAACTGCCGATTGATTACAAGCGCTCTTATGCCAATGAAGATATGTACCAGACATCAAGGAATATAAATTTCTTTGGTCAGATGGATTACCAGATATCAAATACATGGCGCTCGCAAACCAATCTTACGGTGACCAACAGTTATTCAGATGGCCCCGGTCCTTATTATTACCTGATCGCCAATTCAAAAGTAACAGGCGATCCCAATGATATCGGTACCAACTATATATCACGCAACGATCAGTTTACACAAGACAGCAAAGACCGCGTATTCGAAATGCAGCAGAACTTTATAGGAGAGTTCTCAGTGGGTAACATGCGAAACCGCCTCGTGGCGGGTCTTGATTTCTTTTATAAGAATTCGGATCAATATTTCTCCGGAGGTACACTTGATACGATCAATGTTACACAGCCCATACTGAACTATAGAAACTTTAACCGCACCAGCATGAATGCGATCTATCAGCGTGGCGACTATAGCTTTGTCTATCCGGCTATCTACAAGACATATACCTATAGCGCGTATGCTTCCGATATATTGAATCTTACCGATAACGTAATGGTAATGGCCGCCCTGCGGATAGATCATTTCGATAACAAAGGAAACTTTGATGAAAGTACCGGTACAATCTACGCCGGCACTGCCTACAATCAAACTGCATTGGCTCCGAAATTTGGTGTAGTATACCAGCCTGTAAAAGATAAAGTATCGTTGTTCGCAAACTATCAGAGCGGATTTACCAATAAGACTGGAACAGATTTCAATGGAAAGTCTTTCAGACCAGAACAGGCGAATCAGCTTGAAGGAGGTATTAAAGTAGACCTGTTGGGTGGAAAACTGAACGGTACCGTAAGCTATTACAACATCCTGGTAACAAACCTTGTTCGTACAGATCCCACGCATCCTAATTTCTCTATCCAGGATGGAACCCAGGTAAGCAAAGGCATTGAAGCCGAGATTGTGGCAAGCCCGGTGCAGGGTCTGAATATCATGGGAGGTTTTGCTTACAACCACGCTGAGTTTACCAAGTCAGACGAAGATGTGGTAGGTCGCAGACCGAACACAGCCGGTGCACCCTATGCTGCCAATTTCTGGGCGAGTTATACCCTGCAGGCAGGAAGTGTTAAAGGACTGGGGGTTGGCTTCGGTGGAAACTATGCCAGCGACAACACCATTATTAACAGTGCCAGCATCGGCCAGTTTATATTGCCTTCTTATACTGTGTTAAATGCATCGTTGTTCTACGATCAACCTAAATTCAGAGTGGGTTTAAAGGTAGATAACCTCACCGACAAGCATTACTGGATCGGCTATACCACGGTAAATCCTCAGAAACTCAGAAGCATTACCGGCAGCATTACGTTCAGATTTTAAATGGTGCTATTGCAATACATGACCGTGAAGAAAATTACAGGAAAACTTCACCTCTGGCTCGGGCTAACGTCCGGGCTAGTGGTTTTTATTGTCGCGGTTACCGGCTGTATCTATGCATTTCAGGCAGAGATACAGGATATGACGCAGCTGTATCGGTATGCAGCAGTTGAACAGAACCCTGTTCTGCCGCCATCGCGATTAAAAGCAATTGCTGAAGAAGCGTTGCCCGATAAAAAGATACATGCTGTGTTGTATGGCAAACCCGGCCGGGCAGCACAGGTGGTCTTCTATAGTTTTGATCCTGAATACTATTACTTTGTTTATCTCAACCCTTATAGCGGAGCGGTGTTGAACGTGAAAGATGAAAATGCCAATTTCTTCCGCATCATTCTCATGGGCCATTTTTACCTGTGGCTTCCGCCAACCATCGGGCAGCCCATAGTGGCATCGGCAACGGTCATCTTTGTGGTGATGCTCATCACCGGCATGATACTCTGGTGGCCTAAGAACAAAGAGGCAGCGAGGCAGCGATTCAGCATCAAGTGGAATGCGCGCTGGCGCAGAAAGAACTACGACCTGCACAACGTACTGGGCTTTTATGTTATCTGGATAGCCATTATTCTGGCAACAACCGGATTGGTATGGGGATTCCAATGGTTTGCCAACGGATTACATGCAGTAGCAGGAGGGAAGAAGTCACTGGTATACAGGGAGCCTGCTTCTGATACAACAAGCACTGCGCGAATGGAGATGCCGGCTATCGATCGAATCTGGGTGCAGATGACACGAGAGCACCCCACGGCAGAAGTGTTGGAGGTACACGTGCCCGAGACGAAGGTTGCCCCGATTGTTGTTACCGTCAATGCGGATGAGCAAACCTATTGGCAAACAGAGTACCGGTACTTCGATCAGTATACTTTGAAAGAACTTCCGGTTGAACATATTTACGGCAGACTCGCCAGTGCCACCGCTGCCGACAAGTTGCTCAGGATGAATTATGATATTCATGTGGGGGCCATCATCGGATTGCCCGGCAAAATACTCGCATTTATGGCCAGCCTCATTTGTGCCAGTCTCCCGGTAACCGGTATCTGTATCTGGTGGGGACGGAGAAAGAAGCAGGCTAACGAACCGGAAGAAGATGAACTTGCAAAAGAGAAACCTGCCACCAGGTCTGCATCATCCTTTCGAAGACCTGTTATTACTATGATACAGGAAAAATCAAAAGTATAGATCATAAGCCTTACAGACGAATGAGCCAGTAGCGGTCACTTTTTTGTTTGAATAAGTGCTTCATGCAGTTAATCGACTTCGTTTATACAAATGAGACACCCGTCTGAGCGAGGTTCATGTAATGTAAAACCTGACGTCAAGTGCTTTCGGGAGCATACTGCTGAGATGGTTTATGATGAAAGGCGGTTGATTGTGAAGGGAGGAGTTATACATTTTAAAAGTTTCCCAATATGCGCCACTCTGGTGCTGTCTTTTTCTCGTTTTGGGCTGCGCAATGCGTGTCCATGCCGGGTATTATTTCTCCAAAATCGACCTTGTGAAAGTTAATACGTCTTTTTTGAGGGTATAGCGATGAGCGTTAGCAAACGTAATGCCCATACTAAAATCATGTGATGGAAGTACACCACCTCCAGGGTTTGATGGTATTCTTTTTCGTTTGTAAGATATAGGTCGAAATGGTAAATTTTACCTCGCTATTAAAACTGGCGGACTTCTTGCAATAACTGCCCGGTGTATTGGAAAACATCAATTTTTAAACATTTTAATCTATGGGCCGGCATATTTTTGCATGCTTATCAAAGAAGCAGTATAATTACCGAAGCATGAAGAGACTTTTGATCATTTCGCTTTTTCTACTGATTCAGATAGCTGGTTATTCCCAGACGCATAAGTTTCAATCAGTGTTCATCTACAGCTTTACGCGCTATGTACAATGGCCGGATGCTTATAATCAGGGAGATTTCGAAATACTGGTGCTGGGCGATTCTCCGATCCTTGATGAACTCAGAAACATGGCTCAGACCAAAAAGGTAAGTGGCGATCGTACGATCAAGGTCACAAAAATTAATGGGCCTTCAGACATTCGGAAATGTAATATTCTGTACGTTCCCTCCAATAAATCATCTCAAATCGACAATGTACTGGCAAAGGTAAATGCGATGCCTATACTGATTGTCACAGAAGAACCGGGCCTCGGACAGAAAGGGAGCAATATCAATTTTATTGTGAAAGATGGTAAATTGGCGTTCGAATTAAATCAGGCATCGATAAGCAAGAAAAATTTAAGAATCAGCAATGAGTTGTCGCGACTGGCAATCATGATCTAACACCTACCTATGGAAGAAAAAGATAAAAGGAGATTTCGCTTTCGGTTAACCATCGGGAATAAAATACTCGGTGGTTTTCTCATTTTGATAGTATTGTTTATACTGAACGGTACTATAATTTTTTGGAAAGGAAATGAGATTAACAATGTTGTAAACAGTTCGAGCCAGATATACCGTCCTTCGCAGGATGCTATCAAGGAGTTTATCCTGCTGGTAACACGATCTAAAATGTTGGTGACCAACTGGGTTTACCTGCAAACCAATCAGGAAGACAAGAACGCATTGCGTCAGCTCCAGGATTACGATTATCCCGCATTAAGGGAGCGTATCACCAAGCTGATGCCTACCTGGGAAAGCGACAGCCAGCGTGCCTGGATGGATACCGTGTTTTTAAAATTCGATACATTGATAAACGATGTACAGAAAAAGTCAGTGATGGCTAACCTGCAGTCGTTCGAGAACTATGAAGATCCGCTCACGAAGCTGTTGGCAGAAGATGCTGTAGAGAGCCAGGTAATCCCGCGCACGACAGACCTGATCAATCGCCTGAATCGTATTGCCAAGAAGCAGGATGATGTAACCGAGAGATCGGATGCCGAGATCAAAGATTCTATCAAGAGTCTTCAGACTTATACCCTGGTACTGGGGCTAAGCCTTATTGTAATAGGACTGGCAAGTGCACTCTTCCTGCGCCGAAGCATTACACGCCCGGTTAACTTCCTTAAAAACGTGATTGTCAAACTCGGCAAAGGCGAACTCGTGGAAGAGAAGCAGGCACAAGCCAGCAACGATGAAATTGGTGAAATGGCCGCGGCGATGGATAACCTCGTTTCAGGTTTGAAATCAACCAGCTTGTTTGCCGAGAACATCGGTAACGGTAATTATCAGATGGAATTCAAGCCTTTGAGTGAGCACGATGTATTAGGCAACGCCCTGATCAACATGCGTAACAACCTCGCCAAGGTTTCAGAAGACGACAAGAGACGTAACTGGGCAACAGAAGGTCTGGCCAAGTTTGCCGAGATTCTGCGCACGAATAACAGCGACCTTATTAAACTCTCCGACGAAATTATCGGCAACCTGGTGAAGTACCTGAAAGCCAACCAGGGGGCTCTCTATATAGCAGATGACGCAGCGGCCGATGAAGAGGCCACAATGTCTATGAAGGCATGCTATGCGTGGGATAAGAAGAAATTCCTCAACCATAAGATATATAAAGGCGAAGGACTTGCGGGGCAGGCATGGCAGGAAGGTGATACGGTATATCTCACCGAAGTACCTCAGAACTATGTTCGTATCGTATCCGGACTGGGTGATGCGAACCCTACCAGCGTACTGATCGTACCATTAAAAATAAATGATCAGATTTTTGGAGTGGTAGAAATTGCATCTTTCAATGTGTTGCAGGAATTTGAAATAGAATTTGTTCAGAAAATCGCCGAAAGTATAGCGTCTTCGATCGCTTCTGTAAAGATCAACGCACGCACGCAACGTCTGCTGGAAGAATCGCAGGAGATGACCGAGCAGATGCGCGCACAGGAGGAAGAGATGCGTCAGAACATGGAAGAGTTGCAGGCTACACAGGAAGAGATGCAGCGTAGCCAGGCGGAAACAGAAAGCACGCTTAACGCTATCCACAGCTCCCTGGCAGTAGCAGACTATAACACCGATGGAACGATCAATAAAGTGAACAGCAACTTCCTGGAGCTGTTTGGCTATACACAAGACGAGATTGTTGGTGAACACCATCGTATACTTACTACCAAAGAAGAAAAGAACAGCGAGGAATACAGACAGTTCTGGAGGGACCTGAGCTCAGGTTATCCGAAGAAGGGTGTGTTCAAACGCATTAACCGTAAAGGAGAGATCATCTCAATTCGTGCAAGCTTCTCACCGATCAAGAACCGCTCTGGCGAAGTGGTAAAAGTGATGGAGATTGCGTACGAGTTAAGGTAATTTTAAGGAATTGCTTTCGTTAAAGTATAGGAAAGAAGGAGCTTCGGCTCCTTTTTTCATTTAGGGTCGTTGTCCGTTATTTGGTTACACGTTATCGAGGAAAGGAAGCCGCTGGTTGCTGGCCTCTGGATGTGTGAGTTTGAGATTAGGAGTGTGCAGCGTTTCCGCAAAACTATATTTCTTCCGGACTTTTCGTCTTTGAATTTTTATCTGCGGTTCTGCGAGAAGGTTTTGTCTATGTCAGGTGAAACACTCAATAGCAAACTATATTTCGATAAATGCTCTGATGTTGAAATAATATATAGGTAACAACGCGAAAAGTATATATACTATAAAGTATAGAAAGCAAAAAAGCCCAGCGTCTCTGGGCTTTTTTGTTTTACCTAAACCTAAACCTATGAGAAGAATTACTCTACTCACTGTAATCTAACGTATAGCATTTGGTGAGGTTTCAGGCGTTGAAAAAAAATCTAGGATTTTTTCAATTTATGTTTAAACACTTTGCGAAACTTCTCCAGCTTCGGCTGAATCACATATGAACAATAAGGAGCGTTGCCATTCAGGTTATAATAATTTTGATGATAATCTTCTGCCTTATAGAATACTGTATAGGGTGTAATCTCCGTTACTATAGGATTGCTAAAGATGCCAGACTTATCAAGATCTGCTTTATACTTTTCGGCAAGCTTCTTTTGCTCTTCGTTGTGATAGAAGATCACAGAGCGATACTGTGTTCCTTCATCAGCACCTTGTTTGTTAAGTGTTGTAGGATCATGTGTCTTCCAGAAGATCTCCAACAGTTCATCGTATGATACCTTTGCAGGATCATAATGCAGTTGTATTACTTCGGCATGACCGGTAAGTCCGCTGCATACTTCTTTATACGTTGGATTTTTTACCTGGCCTCCTGAGTAACCAGATTCAACTTTTTCTACGCCTTCTACATTTTGAAAAACAGCTTCGGTGCACCAAAAGCAGCCTGAGCCGAAGGTGGCTAATGCCAGGCCTTCTTTTACGGGTTCATTTGCCATAGTCGATGTTGGTTGTTTACTTTTTTGCCCACAGGAACTGCCGGCAATCAATAGCGCGAGTGCCAGCATAGTAATGTTGAACTTCATTGTCGTAATGGGTTTCTTGTTATGTTAACCTAATTACGTGCAAAATGGTTTGACCGGATGTTTCCATTTGTCGGCCAGCCAACATATATACTGAAATAGTATCTATAGCAGTATAAAATCAGGCGCTTAGTAGCTCTGGTAGAATGAACGTATAGAAGGTATCAATTGATTATAGATAGGCTTGGTGAACTCGAGGAACAAATCCTGGGGTACAGGAGGTTGTTGCTCTCGAAGTTTGCAGAGTGCAAGCTGCTGATCGCTCAGCGCACGGTCATCGCCATTGAAGCGGGCCCATTGACTTACCCAAACGTACTCGCCATTAAACTTACGATGGGTGAGTACACCGTTGGTTTTGCCATCAACAATGATCAGGCTCAGCAGGCCGGAAGACAGTATCTCTTTACGATAGGTGTTGAGCTTGGCTTTAACTGTGTTATATACCGGTATTGTTTTACCATCTACTTTCGCTTCGCCAACCTTTACACTGTCGCGTGTAACGACTTCTTCTTTTTCTTTGAGCACCGAGTTGCCTACGGAGAAGTCATCGAACTGAATGCGCATAATCTGATCCACATAAGGGAGTGCTGCAACCTTGGCTTCTTCCGGAGTATAGAATTTGATGAAAGTTTGCTCCGTATAATTTGTATGCAGAAATTCTTCGATTTTGTCCTGAAAGAATCCACCGCTCAAGCTATAGCGTGTAGGTACCGGAATCTGCTCTACTACTACCTTCAGGGTTGCTTCAAACTTGGCTTTATCCAGGTACTCGATAACATCTTTATAACCGGGTACATAGTTTTGTGCATCGGCAAAATTATAGTAAGCACGCTTGGCGTCATTACGATTGCCTTTCATGAGTGCTTCAATACCGGCATTATAGCTTTCGTCAGCGGCCTTTTCTTTTAACGGGCCAATCTCGTTATAGTAGTTCACAGGATTCTTTACAGCCTTCATACACCCCGGACACTGGCGTATGGCTTCGTACATCTGGTTGATGGCGTTATAGGATTGAATGGCGTTCTTCCACTTGAAATTTGAATTGGAAGCAATTTCATTCTTGGCCTGTGTTTCATAAAATTCAACCGCCAGCGGGTAGGCGTTCTTTAAAGTTTCCAACGATTTGGAGTGATCAGGATTTTGCCGCAACCGGTTCACTGATTTCATTACGGCATCAAAATAATCGCCACGTTCATACGCCTTTTTGCCAGAGCTGCAACCTGTTAAGTGTACCAGGGCAGCTATCATCAGAGAAACTGAGATCAGTAAACGTCCAAATTTCATAGTACGTAAGGGGATAGGTAAGTAGAATTAAAAGCCCGAATTTAATCAGTTCGCAGGGAAAAAGTAAATGAGAATATCATCCGTCAGGTCGCGCCAGTTGCCCCATGAATGTCCCTGGTTCACCTCGCGGAACTGGTAGGTGCAGGCGTTCTTGTTCAGCAATGTTCTCATTTTTTCAGCACCCTCCTTTGTATCATTAATCGTGCCGGTAGTCATGAAGATTTTCACCGGAGGTTTTTCAGGGTTATCGCATAATGTATAGATGTCGGGCTTGAACCAGAAGGCCGGAGACTGAATGCCGGCCATCCCAAACAGATTAGGGCGCGAGAAGGCAAAATAAGCCGCCGTTAAGCCGCCCATAGATGTGCCCAGAATGGCGCGGTCTTTCGGATCGCTGGAGATCGGATATTGCCCTTCAATGCTGGGTATAAGCTCTGTCGTGATGAAGGCCAGATAACCGGGATTCATGGCAAGCTCCTGCATTCTGCGGTTGTTGGAACGGTTAACCGGCTCTCGGTGATCGATGAATACGACAATAACCGGTTTGATCTTTTTCAGGTGAATCAGGTTGTCCAGGATTACAGGCATGTTGCCCATCTGTTCGTGCATATATTCATAGCCATCGGTAACATACAAAATCGGATAGACCATGCGTTGTTGCGGATTGAACGCTGACGGTGTGTAGATGCTATACGTTACCTGGTAGCCCAGCAGTTCACTGTTGACGAGGAGGTCTTTCTGAATTTTTCCACGGGCAATGCCTTCCATCGGTTCTGTGAGCGGATCGGCAGCCCAGCGAGGCATGCGTAGCTCGGAGTTAGGACTTCCACCACCCACACCTGACCACTGCTGATTGGGATTGACCGGGTCCAGCAACCAGGTAGATTCATTCACCACTATTTTATAATCAAGTCTTGCATCGGCAGGGAAGGAAGCTTTTAATATCCAGATTTTTGTACCCGGTATACGCGTTCCTTTGTTATTGAAATTTTTGTCGTATCCCCAGCCATTGAAGTCGCCCATCCAGGCTACGCTGATGGCTTCGCCCCGATAAAGAAAGGCAACTGAGTCGCCCACTACAAACGGTATCTGCTCTTTACTGGCAAGGGATGCAAATTGTTTTTCTGCTTCCGCAGGATGGGTATAGAATGCACGGATCGTTTTGGTAAACGAGTTATAGTCTTGCGAATATGTTGCGTAACATGACAGGATAACGGAGACGTATAGTATAGGCCGGATCATACTTGCACAACATCATCCTGGTCTTTTACAAAACGAACACAGAACGCAGCAATCAGCAGAAACACGCCTGCCATCACAATGCTATAGATCGCGCGTGATCCGTAAATATACTTTACAATGGGGCCGCTTACAATGCCGTTTACAATCTGTGGCAACGTAATGAAGAAGTTGAATACACCCATATAAATTCCCATCTTATAGGGAGGGATCGATCCGGCCAATATAGCATACGGCATGGCGAGAATGCTTGCCCAGGCAAAGCCTACACCAATCATAGAAACTACAAGCAGCTGCGGGTTGTGTATAAAGTAAATGGATATCAGTCCTATACCGCCCGCAGTAAGGGATACAGCATGCGTTAACTTCCGTCCGATCATTTTAGCAATGGCCGGCAGGAACAAAGCATAAACAGCCGACACACCGTTGTAAATACCAAAGAGACCGCTCACCCAGTTGCCCGCATCCTGATAGGTTTCTGACGATCTATCGCTCATTGGCAATCCATATACATGGGTGGCAATGGCTGACGTGCTGAACACCCACATGGAGAATAAAGCAAACCAGGAGAAAAATTGTACAAGCCCGAGTTGTTTCATGGTAGCCGGCATACCTTTAAAATCGGAAACGATCTGGCTTAATCCTTTTTGGGTTGATGCTATATCTTCTTCATGCGCATGTTCATGCGGAGGATACTCTTTTGTAGTAGAGACCGTCCACAGTATAGCAATGAGAAACGATGCGGCACCTACATAAAATGATAAGGTAACGTTAAAAGGCACTTCTCCGGGCGCTGCAGTTTTGGCAATGTCGAAGAACTCAGCGAATATATAGGGCAAAAATGAACCCAGCACGGCTCCTATACCAATCAAAAATGTTTGAATAGAAAAACCGAGTGTACGCTGATCGGAGGGAAGCAGATCGGCCACCAGTGCGCGAAAGGGTTCCATTGCTACGTTGAAGGAAGCGTCCATGATCATTAATATACCTGCACCTGCGTACAAAGGCGGAAGTATATTTACCAGTATATCTGCATTCGGCATGAACATTAATGCTACCGATGCAATGAGGGCACCTGCAAGAAAGTAAGGCCTCCGTCTTCCCAAAGAAGTCCACGTGCGGTCGCTATAATAACCGATGATCGGTTGAATGATCATACCCGTAAGCGGTGCTGCGAGCCAGAACCGGGACAAATGCTCTACATGAGCGCCAAAAATGCCGAGGATGCGCGATGCATTTCCATTCTGAAGGGCAAAGCCAAACTGGATTCCGAAAAATCCGAAACTCATGTTCCAGATTTGCCAGAACGACATCCGTGGTTTTTGCAGAGTAGTGTGCTTGGCCATGTAGACTGTTAGCTATTCAATCGATTGTAGATGTACTAAAGTCAATAAAATCTTAGTCAATACCAATTTTATTGACGATAACCACATCCCACCTCACCATTGAAGGGTGATGGCTGCTGTTGAATATTCTATCTCCACACTGTGTACATTTTCCCGTGGTGCGGGTTCCGGATCGAAGAACGGATCAAATTTTTCGAGTGCGGCAAAGAACTGGTTTATATCGTTGTTCACCGCCACCGGATTTCCGTTCACGGCAGCTTCCGCCAGCGTAGCATCAAAGCCATGCCACACAATCTTTAGCTTGCGAACAGGCGATACGTATGTACCCTCCGTTGCATTGAGGATGAACATGCGTTCATGCGGACGATATTCCACCAGGCGTTTGGCAAATCTTCCTTCCTGGTACTGGAATGTACTGCCGTCATCTTCATAGTATTCAAATGATGTATCCTGCTTGCCTGCATACAGGTGCAGCGTGAGGTGATCGCTGACTTCTTTGGTGTTCGACAATACAGGTTTCATCGGGATGATGGCTCCGCCTTTGATAAATACCGGCAGGCGATGCACCGGGCATTCTACGATGATCTCGGATTGTCCCGGATACTTTTGTCCGTTGTAAAGTGAATACCATTCGCCTTCCGGCAGATATACCTTTACAAATTCTTTCGTGCTTTCGGCAGGTGCCACCAGTATGGAGGGGCCGAGCAGGAATTGGTTGTGGAACTGACCATCGTATATTTTCCAGTCGTGCGTATAGTCTATTGCGAGCGATCGCTGCACGGGCATCCCCGTGGTGCTGGCATCATAAAACAGGGAGTATAAATAGGGCAGAAGCTGATAGCGGAATTTGATATAGTTACGCGATATCTGTTCCACTTCCTCGCCGTATGCCCACGGCTCAGAGTCGCGGCTGTTGATCATGGAATGGCCGCGGAAGAAAGGAGAGAAGGCCCCGATCGATACCCAGCGGGCAAAGAGCTTGGAGTTGGCATCGCCTACAAATCCACCTACATCATATCCTGCGAATGCAATTCCACTCAGCCCCATGCTGTTTACCAGGCGCACGCCCAATAACATGTGCTCGTCATACGCTACATTATCGCCTGTCCACACGGCAGCGTAGCGTTGCACGCCGGAAAAGCCAGAGCGGGTCAAATTAAACGGACGTTTTCCTTTCAGCAGGTTCTTGGCACCTTCATACGTACTGCGTGCCATCTGCATGCCATATAGATTACGGCCCCTACGCATCGTGGCTTTGTTGCCTTCAAAGTCAAGTTCAATGTTCTCGGGTATCATTTGTCCCCACGTGGCAATCTCGTTCATGTCATTCCAGAAACCTTCCACCCCTATATTTACATAGTCGGTAAATTGCTTTTGCCACCACATACGTGTTTTAGGATTGGTGAAGTCAGGGAAGTGACACCAGCCCGGCCATACCTGCCCGGTATAATTGGTTCCATCCTGATATTTGATGAATACATCTTCGCGTATGCCTTTGTCGTACGTGTCGTATCCTTCTTCTACTTTTATACCCGGGTCGCACATCACTACTACCTGGAAGCCCATGCGTTGCAGTTGCACAAGTAATTCTTTCGGATCGGAAAAATCGCGCTGGCTCCACGTAAAGATCTTATACTGGTCCATGTAGTGAATATCAAATACGATGGTATCTGCCGGTATATCTTTTTCACGAAACGTCTTCGCCAGTGTAAGTACTTCTTTATCCGGATAATAACTATAGCGACATTGCTGGTAACCAATGCTCCACAGCGGAGGCATTTCCATGCGACCGGTAAGATGTGTATACTGTTGAATGATCTCTGCTACGGAACTTCCGTACATGAAGTAATAATTCATTTCACCGGCATCGGCAGAGAAGCTTGTAAAGCGATTGTTCGATGCACCAAAGTTAAAAAACGACTTGTGCGTATTATCGAAGAATATGCCATACACCAATCCATTGTGCACGCCCATGTAGAAAGGGATAGAGCAATATAGCGGATCAGCACCTGGCGAGTATGCAAAATTATCAGTGTTCCAGTTCTGATAGCCGTTGCCTTTGCGATCAAGCGGCCCTGTTTTTTCACCGAGACCGATAAAGCGCTCACCGGCCTGTATCTTCTTATAGGTGGTTACCTGCTCGCCATTCCAGCTGGTGCCAAAACCGGGATCATCTTCGTTGATCGGTTGATTGTCGAGCGTATAAAAGCCGAAGCGCACCGGATTTTTGCTGATGCGCAATATGAATTTTGATGTACGTACTTCCAGTGCATCCTGGTTGTCGGTAACCACCGGATTGAATGCCGGAGAAGCTACTACGGAATATGAAAAGTCTTCAAATGTATCGGCTTGGGTTATAGAAATGCGTGTAGTGCCTTCGTTGTAGAATTGTATCTGAAATCGTCCGTTGGAAGTTTCACCCACAATGGCGTTGGCGACTTGTTTCCAACCGGCCAGTGATCCTAAACTTTTGCTGAGAGGAGAATTGATCGTTCTTGACATGATGCGTTTTAGCTTAATATCTTCAAGTAAAATTAATTCAACACATTTAACCTACGAGGACAGGTACTAAAAAACAGAAATCGATTGCGGTAACTGGTTAGTATTACAAAACTTGTTTAAAAAGAAAAGTCTTGAGCAAATTCTTCTGTGTGAATTCACCCAAGACTTAATTTATGATGGAGTTGAAATTTACTTTTTCTTGCCCTTCTTCAGCGAAGAATCGCGTACGATGAGGCGTGTTTTCAGCACCTTGGTTTCCGGAGTCGGATCTGTGTTATCTTTCGATTTCACTTCGATCTGTCGGATCAAAAGCTTGGCAGCCTCCTGACCCATTTCAAAGCCAGGCTGGTCTACTGATGTCAATGGTGGTTCCAGCAATGCACTGAAGAACCAGTTGCTGAAGCCGGCCACCGCTATATCCTGAGGTATCTTCAGACCTGCTTCTTTGATCGCCTGCATGGCACCCATTGCCGCGGGGTCGTTGGTAGCGAAGATGGCATCCGGAGGATTCTCCATCTTCAGCAGCTTTTCTGTAGCTGCTTTACCTTCTTCGATAGTACCCAGTGGGCACGACATAATCAGGTCTTTATTCACAGGTATACCGCTTTCATTTAATGCTTCCAGGTAACCTTCCAGGCGCTGTTTAGTGATACCCAGGTTAGGAGGGCCTTCCAGGTGAGCGATGCGATTGCATCCTTGTTCAATCAAATGAAGTGTGGCATCTTTAGCACCACTCAGGTCGTCCACAATTACTTTGCTGGAAGTAGGAGTGTCGTATACACGGTCGAAGAATACCATCGGTACACCTTTGGCCAGTGTACCATCAATGTGTTCGAAGCTGTTGGTCTCGCGCGACAACGAGATGAGCATACCATCCACGCGGCTGTTGAACAGCGCCTTGATATCGGTCTTCTCACGCTGCAGCGATTCGTTGGATTGTGTAATGATTACGTTGTAACCAGCACTATAGGCAACGTCTTCAATACCGCTGATTACAGTTGAAAAGAAGAAGTGTACAATCTCAGGAATGATTACACCAATCGTATTGGTCTTGCTCTGTCGCAAGCTTAGTGCTACGATGTTGGGCTGGTAGTTCAGTTTCTCTGCTAATTCATTAACAGCTTTCTTCGTTTCAGGACTGATGTCGGGGTGATCTTTCAGCGCTCTGGAAACGGTTGATGGGGAAATGCCCAGCTCGCGGGCAATGTCCTTAATGGTGACCTGATTATACTTCATAATGCAAGTTTACGAACTATCGGTTTAAACTCCGCAACGTTTGCACAACTTTTTTCGCAACTTCGCAAACGAGTGCGGCTCCGATTACGAATCCGATTTCGTGAATTTTAGTCCCTCTTTTAAGTTTCCAATAGTGATTTCTGTGGAAAATAAATGCATTTTTTGACCCACAGAATTCACTGGATTAACACAGAATGATAGAAGAGATAAATTACTTTGAATTGATCCCTTGATCTTTCAGGGTACGATAAACCTGGTAGCGCACTTCACTTCGTGTTTGCTCTTCTTTGTATACATCTTCGCACCAGAAGAAAATCTTCAGTTTAAGCTCGCTGTCGCTTACACTTTCCACCAGTATCGAAGGCTCGCGCTTTTGCAGTACACAGTCCGTAGCTTTTATGGCTTCCTTGATCTCACCGATCACAGCATCTGTTTTATCTTCCGCTACAGCAATGGTCATATCGAAATCAACGCGTTTATATGTATTCCCCAATGTCCAGTTTACAATTTGTTGTGAGAGTACATCGCCGTTAGGAATAATCACATCAGCGCCATCGGTAGTTACCAATGTGCTGGAACGCAAGCCGATTTCCTTTACACGCCCTGCATGGCTTCCTACTTCTACAGAGTCACCAACCTTCAAAGGTCTATCGAAGATCAGTATTATACCCGATACAAAGTTGTTCACTATATTTTGTAATCCCATTCCAATACCAACACCTAAGGCACCGAGTACAATTGTGATTTTGTCTACCGGCAGTCCGGACGCAGATACCGCCAGCAGATAACCAGCACCTAATAAAACCAGTTTCGTCATTAACAATCTGGAGCGGTGTGCTAGGTTTTCGCCTTCATCGTCTCCTATATCTCCGAGGAAATAGCCCAGATAGCGTTGCAGGAAGTGCGCAATCCAGATGATGAGGAAGAACAACAGGATGCTGCCCAATGTAAAGGATGTGTTTCCTATATTTTGCTCGGTATTCAAAATATTACCAATGCCATCAAACAATGCATCAAATAAATTTAGATTGGCAGTAAATACAGCAATCCAGATCAGCAACACTACACCCAGCATAGGCTTACGGAAATTCTGTACTATAGGAGCAGGATCAAATGTATTGGTAAGCTCCTGTTGCACACGACTGGTGTGAATCTGCAACAATACTGCTTCTACCAATATCTTTACCAGTGCCGATAATCCAATTACTTGCGTGAGGCCGAATATGGAAGTAATGCTAAACATATTCGACAATGTTAAGCGCCCGCTGATGTTGGTAATGATGGCCAACACATTCATAACCACGACAAGAATCAACACCACGCGGATAAAACGGGCAAGCTGATGATTGCGCGGAAATGCCTTTCTGAAAAGCAGTGCTAACACAATAGTCGCCACATTCAGCGCAATAAAAAATAGCCGCTGCATGAGCGATGGCACCAGTATATGGTTGGTGAAACTAAAGATGAGGAACAACGCAGTAATACCGATCCAGTATTTGAAAAGTATACGCGGCCATTGTTTTTTGTATATAAATGTGAGTGTTACAATCAGCAGAAGTTGCACGAACTGCATATAGGCAGGAGGGGCGTGCAAATCGAACAAAGGTGCAATGCTAAGGACCACCGCCAGTGCAGATACAACAGGATGATGAGCCAGGTGCGATATATCGTAAGTGATGAGTGACTTTGTTTTTTCTCTGCGCTTCAATATGCGCAGGTTACGTGTTACCCACCAGAAAAATACAATTCCCAATGCCCAGCGTATCAACCGGTCTTCTGATGAATTGCTGTAATAGAATTTCAGCGCCCGCTGTTCTTCTTTAAATACTTCCGATAAGTTTTCGCCTGCAGTGGTGGTGGTTCGTTTCTCCCAGAGGTAATTCATTTCCTTCTGAAAAATTTTTTTGCCGGCCATACTCAGGCGATTGTTCAACCGGTTCATTAATTGAGCTGCAATGATAGAGCCTGCCGATGCCTCCGTCTTCAGTTTGTGAATTGTAGTAAGACTGTTGGTGAGCAGACTGTCGGTATATCTTCTGCGATCACGAAGACCTCTTAGCTGCGGAAGAAAATTTTTGCGGGCAACACTATCGTGGAAAAGTTGACGAAGAATAGAATCTTTACGCAGACCATGTATCTCATTACGAAGCCTGGTTAACCTGGCATCCGATTCTTTAAATGTGTCGTGATAACGGTGCAGATCATGTTCTGCATCTTCGAGCAGAATCTTTAATATTTCGAGGTTCCGGAGATTGAGTGTCTCTTCATATTTAACGAGGCTCTGGTCTACAAAATGAACGATCGAATCGCTCTCTTGTAAACGTTCACCAATGATAATGATTTCCGGGCCGAGCTTGCTTACGTTTTGCACCGAGTCGATCTTCTGGTAGGCCATCTCAAGGTGAAGCATATATTCTGCAGCCGTGGCAGAAGCAGAGTCAGAAAACAATGCGAACCTTCCGCGGTCTTTACGGGAAAATTTACCGGGTTGAGATAATGCAGCCGAACTGGCGAGCAACAAAAGCATTAGCAACGATGCCGTATACCGGGTGTAATATTTCAATCTGTTCATACAGGTTTTAAAGCAGCCAACAGGCTACAGGTAGTTTAGCAGTGCACAAAATACAAAACGAACCATACGAAAAAACAGAAATTGAAACAGGCAGCAATACATTCCGTTGAGACCCTGTTTTTACCTGCTGATGCAAGCCGGTTAGGAAGATACACTGAATTGATGCACAGCGTTTTGTGAGGATATCAGCCTTCTATGAAGAAAAAAAGAGATTTGTATAACGTCATGGTTGATGTTGTGGATATCACCCATGAAAGGGAAACTTTTCTTAAGCAATTTTAGAATGGCGCACTACATGTTTCATGTAAGATATATAATTACTTTAGGAGGGAATATTGTTTGTACAACTCAATTGATATATTAACTGTCGAGTATTTTGAAAAGTGTATTTTCCATTAACCCTAACTTCAAACAGGCACTCTTTTATCTAAAATACTTTGAATCGTAAGAATAAAATTATGGGGTTTTATAATAATATTTTTTATCTGTTATACATATCGCTAAAGAAAATTGAAGGCGGTTTTTCATATCAAACAGATTGGAATCGAGCAATTGAAGCAGTATTCATAATTTCGACATTCGAAATGTTGAATATACTGTCAATTTGGCCATGGCTTAAGAATACTGATGGAGAGCTCTGGGTTCCTTATATAATGTTATTGTTGCTAAATGCAATAGTTTTTCTGGTTTCGGCTCGATATAAAAAGATAGTGAATCAATTTTTGTCCAAGCCACCATCCTTACTTAATAACATTGTTGTTGTGCTGTATCTGATTGGAACAATAGTGTTCTTTATATTCACTCGACCATAAGACAGTGTTTATAACTGCTCGCCATACTAAAACAACGACAACTGCATCTTCATATCCACTACCGATGATTTTACATTATACCCAAGTCTGCTCAGATTACGGGGTTAGGCAACACGTATTACTTATTCCCTAGGGCTGTACGCTTTTCCAGAAAAGAAAAGCGCATGGCCACAAGAACCGGTCATATCTTTTTCAATAATATTTTTGCTTTGAATAAATCGTTGGAAGCGGTCAGGAATGGAAGCAGCTCAGTCCAGTCTGTTGCAGGGTATGTGTTTTGAGTGTAGTACTTTCGTGATTTTACAGTTAGCTTGTTGCCATCCACACGGGCTGTAGATACAAATCCTCCGGTCTTGTTTTCAACCTTTTTGTTGAAGGCGTCAATTCCTTCTACGGTATAGCCTTCGGGAACTGTAAAAATGATCTCGTGATTGAAAGAACGCGGATATGCCATGTATATATCACGGGTCCTGATCTTTTGATCTTCTTTTATCTCAGTTTGTTTTTCAATGAGCTTACCAAGTTCGATAATTACGTTACCGCCTGCTTTACGGGTAATGTTTTCCAATACAAATTCATCGCTGTATTCTGTATTTGGAGTATCCTGCCACATACCGATCGTTTTAATGTTGAGATTTTTATACTCAACCACTTTCGCTTCAAGCTCTTCTTCCAGATTTTTCTTGATGCGCTCATCGCGCTCGTTGTAATCCTGCGTAAGGCGCTGTGAATATTTAGTCTTTTCCTTATTAAAGTCTTTTAATATACCACCTATTAGTCTCGAACTTTCAGCTTGGTATTTAGGTAAGTCGTATGCTTTCATGTAATCGTAGTTGGTAAAGATCAGATATTGATGCATAGCTTTGTTATGACCTTTCGCCAGCACGTTACGGGTGATTTTTAATTGATCGGTATTATCTGCATCAAAAGATACAGCCAGTGTTGACAGTGTAGCATTTTGATCTTCTGTTGAAATGGGCAATTCATGTTTGCTGCCATAATTATTTGTGTATTCACTTCCTTCAAACATATAGTATATATCTCCTGGCAAGCTAAAAGGCGTGGGAGCCGACAGATATACCGGAGGGGTTGTATTGATGCGCATGAAGAATTCGCAGGAGGTGAGATTAACTAGTCTTTCCCAGGGAGCTACATCGCGTGAAGGTGCCAATAGCAGGTCATGGCCAATATTATATCTATCCAGGAATTTATCGGCGAACATAAAAAAATTGGCTGGGCTTTGTGCGTTCAACGGATCGCCAAGTTCTATACCATAGTAGGCCTTCATATAGATCGGATTACGCAGCAAGAAGTACATTTCATTCAAAATCAACTTTTGATCTTTGGTCTTCTTGAAATTATCATTCATGAAATCGACCATCGTCCCAATATCCGATGGATTAAAGGACATGCCAAGTACTTTGCGTGCCTTTAACTCAGGATCAGGTTTTGATTCACCATCCGTAACACTATATCGAAAATGAGGTGCGGACTGGTAGGCGTAGTGCCATAAGATGTCGGGGGCTTTCTCTCGCATGGCATCTTTCAAAGTATAGATAACGTCATTATCTTTTTGTTCCTTCTTAAAAGACGGAGCACCGTTGTAACTATCGTAATAAAAATTGAATTGGTGTGGTATCGAAAAAGTGATAGTATTTGAAACGATGGGATACTTGGCTTCCAGTAAATATTCATCGCCGAATTCTGGTTTGGTTAGGCTTTCATCGCGAACTGCAATGAAATAGTCAATGATATCTCCTGTTTCCAGGTTGGGAATCGGTATTTTCAGGTCTTTGTCGCTGGATGCATCCGCTTTCACTGCCTGCGAGAGATCAACTTCTTTCTCTGTGCCATTGGGTTTGATAACTTTTATGCCAATTACTTTGTAGGCCGATGCTTTACCGAACAGGTTACTCTTGATTTTTTTATTGTCGAAGGCAATGTCTGAGAAATCAACTACCGCTGCTTTATCCTGCAGTTTAATACGATAGTGATAGTTAAGTTTTTCGATGTAAAAACGGTTTACGCTTCCCATGCCCCATACTTTTGTAGTGAAATCACAGATATACTCACGATGATAGGCGAGAACAACGGCCGACTCATCTTTCCATTTTTCGGGAACTGCTGTAACTTTAAACTCAGGAGGGCAAGTACTCCAAAGCTCCTCTTTAATCTTCTTTTCGATTTCGGATGACTGGGCCTGCAAGCCAGAAGCTGCCAGCAAACACAAGCCGGCAACGATAAACATTTTCTTCATGATATAGATATAGATAGATTAGGTTAGTGGTTTACACACGAAGCTATTTAGCTTTTAAAATAATCTGGTTTTCGTATGCCTTCTCCAGTTTTTTAATGGCTTCGTTCCACCTGGGAAAAGCGCTTCGGGTAATAATACCCTCGGGTACTTTTAGTTCTTTGGTATAGATAATCTTGTTGTTTACGAGCGTATAAAGGATGCTGAACGAAAATTCCGGCTCGCGTACCTCTACCTTTTCAGGAAGGTGCGATACGATAAAGCCCTGGGGTATATCCAGTTCGATGGATGTCTTGTTATTTATGCGTTCACCAAAATCAATATCACTCTGGCGTGTATCTTTGATTTTCCAGTTCTTAAAGCTTTTTGCCGGATCGATGTCGATGTAATATTCGTTGTTGAACGAACTTACAGCTCCGGTATATACCAGGTCGCATTCAATATTCAGCGGACCACTTCGTTCTTCGAGATCGGGGAGTTTCAGGTTTGAAGTCTTTACACCTTTATTGCCATACGACATAAAATCAGCAATAAACTCTTCTTTTTTTTCATTGCGCGTATAGTGATACTGGAAAAGAAAATTCTTTTTAGCCTCACCTTTCAGGTTAACTACATATTTACCCTGCAGTGTTTCTCCGTTGATAGACGCTTTGATGGTGCGGTTATCAGCATCCAGGTTCTTTTCCGTTTCTTTGATCTGATCAGCTATAAAATTGTCACCGTCTTCAATCATCACTGGGCGCCCTAGAATGCGTTGTGCGTTTTGCCCCAGGGGTATATATTTTTCGGTGGCATCCAAAAAGTATCGCTTGCCGTGCAGGTTTAGCGTACAGATCATGTGGTTATTTACCGCAAGGCTTGGAATAGTCTGGTCGTACATAATGCGGCGTGTACCAAGCCAGGTGAGGCGTGCATCATAGCCAGCTACCGTCAGCATTTCTTTCATCAGGTTAGCCATGCCTTTGCAATCGCCATAACGCTTCTCAAATACTGCATGTGCTTCGTCTGGCTTAAATCCGGCTATACCATTTTCAAACGCTATATAGCGGATGTTGTCTTGAACCCAGTAATAGATAGCCTGCACTTTTTCTTCGTCAGTTTTTTTATCTTTTATCAACTCTTTTACAGTAGGTGTAAGGGCTTGTTGATTCGGATGAAGTTGCTTGGTCAGGCTGCTATACCATGCATACAGATCTTGAGGCGATGAAAGTATATTTACTTTTTTGCCGCTGGCAGTTGCGTACTTCGGGAGAATAAGCAGATGTGGCTGACTAAACTGCATGCCGCGGTCGAATGATTCGTGTATCAACCCGGGGAGATTTTTTACGGTATATTCAACAAATTTTCCATCAGGTTCTGCTTTTTCCGTTTTTGTAATGGCGTATTGTTCCAGGTTAAACTCGCGGATTTCCAGGGAAATTTCATGCGGAATAAAAAACGAGACTTTGCGTTCCTGTACGGGCAGATCTTCCGCAAAATATATCGAAGTAAGATACTTTGCATCGTTAATTTTTTCAGTGCACGTAACATCCCATACTTCACCCACTTCCTTTAGCTTTAGCTGATGTGTGCAGAACTTGCTGTCATCGTAAAACAATCCATCATGCGTATAGCTGCCGCAGAATTTCGCTGTGTTCACAGCCCGTTGTTTCAGGTTGCTCTCCGCGGCGAAGTTCTCTATTTCCGAATTCTGATCGTAGTATTGCGTGCGGAAAATAGAAGCATTGTAGCGCAACGAAAGTAGTTTTTCACGTGTTTGTACAGTAACCCTGGCACCAGTTTTGGGATCTCTGGCAAAGTCGTACCGGATATTGGATTGCATGACAACAGCCTCTTTGTCTTTATACTGTTGTTGCAGACCAATAGCGATTTTGGAATAGTCTTGAGAAATTTGAGAGAAGACAACACCCGGCAGGAGTGTAGCGAGTAAAATAAAGTATTTCATAGCAGGTACATCGAGAGGTTAGGTGTTCAGGATTCTACAACGGTTCCTGAGTATTCTTTTTGTGTAAATCTACCAACAGGAGTTATTACTTTAATAAGTATGTATGTTTTTTTCTATACATCGCACTATAAATGCGTTATCGCATGGATTGTAGAAGAGATAACAGTCTGTTGTTTAACAAGTTTTGACAGAGATGAGGCTATATGGGGTATATGTTTTACTTAGACTGATCGGAATTTCCTCGTTGAAAGAAAAAACTTTAAAAGTTGATAAGATCTTTACCGGGAATACTCAACGCCTGTGCTATACGTGACAATGCGGTTAACGAGGGTTCCATTTTGATTCAAAATATTTACAGCCTAATCAAGACTGAAGTATGGAATTTTGAAGAAAAAGTGTATTCGTAAGAACAAACAGATCGCCTGCCTTGAAGAAAAAATAACTGGAAACACAGCTTAATAAACACTGCGAATTGGAAGATGATGCTTCACTTATACACCATTGTTTTAGTATTTCAGTTTTGTAATCATCCAATACATTGTCCTAAAACAACGACAACTGCATCTTCATATCCACTACCGATGATTTTACATTATACCCAAGTCTGCTCAGATTACGGATGTGATATACGCGTGTTTCTTCGTAGCGTGAGGCTACTATAATTTCGGTGCGCCCTGCTTTTTTAGTGAACAGGTCGCGCACAAGTTCAGGGCGGTTGTTTTCGCGGGAGAGGTGTGATAAAAACAAATGACTCATGAAAGCAGGTTTGTGTTTTAGAAAAAGTTGCAGCGCCTGCCTGTTGGAAAGATGTCCTTTGCCGCCACGGATGCGATTCTTTAGATGATAAGGATATTTACCTGTCTCCAGCATTTCCTCATCATAATTGGCTTCGAGAAAAGCGGCGTGGCATTGACTGAAATGATTGGTAACATTTCGGCAGGGGAGACCTATATCCGTAAAGATGCCTACACGAATGTTATTGTCTGTAACAACAAAGCTATGTGGATCGCAGGCATCGTGCTCTTTCGGAAATCCTGTTATCTCAAGCGAGCCGATTATGATCGGTTCAAATGCCCGGAACGAATAGACAAGGTGCTCTTGTATTTTCAGTCCGCCATTCTGCAATGTAGGCGTGGTAATATATACCGGCAACTGGTATCGCTTTGCCAGCATGGCTACACCGTTAATGTGGTCGGAGTGCTCGTGGGTAATAAAGATCGCTTTTACTTTTCGCAGCGATAGCCCCAGGCGATTCATGCGCCTCTCTGTTTCGCGGCAGGAGATACCGGCATCGATCAAAACGGCTTCGTGCTGATTACCGACATAGTAACAGTTGCCGTTGCTTCCGGAATTGAGCGATGCAATGAATAGCGACATGATTTGTGCGAAAGTACAAGGTTGATTGTCAGAAATTCAACGAAAGCGTGAGGAATGCGATTGATTTTTTAAGAATTTTTTGAAAGACTTTCGGGAAACCAAGCTCCTTTTTGGGAGATACGATGGTTATAAATCCCTTGAATACACACCGTGTGCGGCCATTAGTAAAATGGCAACATGTTTGCAATCAGGAGTTCACATCACTTAACCTCTATTGCTCCATGAAATCAATCTTTGTTCTTTTTCTCCTGCTTATTGTGTTTGCATCGGCTTCATTTGTGGTTGTATATAATTACTGGAAAGACCTCGTTGAAGGCAACCCGGTAATTTTTGCGATCGGATTAATCGGTATCATCATGATGGGTGTAGGAGGGATGATGTACATCATCTTTACCAGCAGCACGGTGACAGAGCCCCAGCGTATCAAATGAAATCGTTGAAGTGTTCAGCATAGGTTTATATTTACAAGCAAAAAGCAGAGCCCGAAAGCTCTGCTTTTTATTTTATACTGTTGCTGTTACTGAAGATCGAGTACGAATACATATTTGGCAGGAATCGTGAGCGATTGCTTTATATCATACGCAGCTCCGGTAGACACTTCCTTACCTTTGCTGAACGTCTTGATGCGCTCTGCAAAACGTTTTGTGTCTATCGTCATCGGTTTGTCCTGGGTATTCATTACGCACATCACTGTTTGCTTGTCATCATAACGGAAGTATACATATACACCGTCTTCCGGAACATACTGCATCAGCTTACCGGTTTTAATAGCTGACGATGACTTGCGAAAGTTGGCAAGCTTCTTCGTCCATTCGAAAGCTTCGTTTTCTTTTTCCGTACGACCTTCTTTGGTAAACTTGTTAGCTTTGTCGCCAGGCCACCCTCCGGGAAAATCAAGTCGTACCCAGCCATCCGGATTTGATATACCTTTCATAATGATTTCGGTGCCATAGTATAGCTGCGGTATACCGCGCGTGGTAAGCAGCCAGGCAATTCCCATTTTGTGCTTCGCCAGATCTTCATTCACGGTAGAGTAGAAGCGTGTCATATCGTGATTGTCGAGGAAGTTTACATTCCTCATCGGGTCTTCATACATGAAATCGCCAGCGAGTGTCTGGTATAATTTGTTTACACCGTTGGTCCAGCCGAAAGGTTCATTGAGCGCGGGCACAATGCCATAAAGGTTTGTTTGAAAATCAGTAGCACCCAGCAGGTTACTCTTGAAAGGTATTGTAAAGTTATTGCGTGTAAAGAATGCCTGACTGGAAACGCCATGCACCCAGGTTTCTCCAAATAAGGTAATGTTCGGATATTCATCGTACAATGCCTGGTTGCAGCGATTCATAAAATCCAGATCATTGTATATATAGGTATCGATACGCCATCCATCTACACCAAATTCTTCCACACTCCACAGCGCATGTTGTATCAGGAAGTTGGCCACGTACGGGTTTTGTTGGTTGAGGTCGGGCATGAACTTCGTAAACCATCCATCGCTCATGCGTTCCTGGTCGGCAGCGGATGCATGTATATCCATCAAGGGCTGATCTTTATATGTGGTATTGGTATAGGCCGGCCATTCGTGCAGCCAATCATGTGTAGGTTTATCCTGCACAAAGAAATGGTAGAGTCCTACGTGGTTATAAACGGCATCCTGAATGAGCTTCATGTTGCGTTTATGCAATTCATTGCTGAGCTTTTTATACAAAGCAGCGTCACCCTGTCGCGCATCAATTTTATAGTGGTTCGTAATGGCGTAGCCGTGTTCCGTACGATCGGGCATATCATTCTCAAACACCGGTGTCATCCAGAGTGTGGTTATGCCCAGGTCTTGCAAATAATCCAGGTGATTGATGATGCCTTGCAGATCGCCCCCATGACGATAGAAAATAGAATCACGGTTGAGAGACTGATCGCGCATGTCTTTTATTTTATCGTTGCTAGCATCGCCATTGCTGAAGCGGTCGGGCATTGCCAGGTATATAAAGTCAGCTGATGTAACGCCTTGGGCATACGCACGATTTTTATCGCGTGGTTTTAACTCCCAATTTACTTTTTGTGATTTTTTACCGGCCTTGAAATCAAACACAACAGTTCCCGGGGTTGCATCGGGTTGTACAATAATATCAAGGGCGAGGTACTTACCATTTTCAAGACGATTAACCTTTGCAACGGTGATGCCCGCGTGCTTCACCGAAACATCGCGTTTGCCAAACCCTGCATCACTTGCTTTTACCAGGAGTTGAACAGTATTGTGTTTCATTCCTATCCACCAGTTAGGGGGGTATATTTCAACAGCCTGTGCCCTGATAGAAGGTGATGCCAGGCATAGAGCAAGGGTGAAAAATTGGTGTATAAACTTCATGGAAAATGGATTGGGTTAAAATAATTGAAAGCTGTTATTTCTGCTATGGGTAAAAATTCAAAAACAAACGTTTTGGTACCAGTTTAATTGAAAAGTTAGTTTATGAAAACGTTTGCGGTTCCGTTTCCGATTAAAAATTGTTAAGTTTATCATAAAACTTTACATGACTTGTTGTTATATTGATATTCGATTTCAAACGTGTGCAGTAGAGCAACTGTCTACGGGATGGAAATCAATAAATAATTAACCCAAACCAAAAACGTATGACAAAATTTTATCTGTATGCAAGCAGGTATCTTACGGTTCTACTGTTTCTGATCACCACACTGGCCTGGTCGCAGAGTACTGTAACCGGTAAAGTGACGGCTGCTGATGACGGCTCCGGATTACCCGGTGTAAACATTATTGAAAAAGGAACCAGCAATGGAACCGTTACAGATGCTAACGGTAATTTTACCATCACAGTGCCAGGCAATGCTGTACTGGTATTTTCATTTGTAGGCTATCAATCGCAGGAAATTGCAGTCGACAATCGCACGACCATTAACGTACCACTCTCATCTGATGTAACAGCACTTTCGGAAGTGGTTGTAATTGGTTACGGTCAGATCGATAAGAAAGATGCAACGGGCGCATTGGTTTCGCTGAAACCTGGCGATTTTAACGGTGGTGTTATTGCATCGCCCGAGCAATTGATCCAGGGCCGTGCGGCGGGTGTGCAGATCACTTCTGCCAGCGGCGAGCCGGGTGCTGGTATAAATATGCGTATTCGTGGTACATCTTCCGTGCGCAGTGGTAACAACCCGCTGTTCGTGGTAGATGGTGTGCCGCTGAGCGGTGACGATGTGAGCCCGGGCGCTTCAAACGGAGCACTTGGCGACAGCCCTCCCAAGAACCCGCTTAACTTTATTAACCCGAACGATATAGCGAGTATCGACATTTTGAAAGATGCATCAGCCACCGCTATATATGGATCCAGAGGTGCGAACGGTGTAGTAATCATTACTACCAAGAGTGGTAAATCAGGTGCTGGCAATATTGAATATTCTTACAACCTGGGCTTTGGCCATATCACCAAGAAACTGGATCTGTTAAATCGCGATGAGTTTATCAGCGCCTATACACAGTTCAACGGTGCGACTGCAGCAGCTGCGTTGGATAAAGGTGCAAGCACCGACTGGCAAAACCAGGTATTGCGTACAGCAGTTACCAACAACCACAACCTGTCATTCGGTGGTGCAGATGCCACCGGAAGCTTCCGTATATCGCTTGGTTATCAGAACCAGGAAGGTATCATCAAAAACAGTGGTATGAAACGCTATACTGCCCTGTTGAAGGGTACAAAAAAATTCCTGAACGATCGCCTGACGTTGAGCACACAAGTAACCGTTGCCGATGTTCATGACGATAACGTACCGATCACCAACAACTCAGGTTTTGAAGGCGACTTGTTTGGTTCGGCATTAAAATCAAACCCGACCGCTCCGGTATATAATCCGGATGGAACACCGTATCAGCCATCAAACGTTGAGCCTAACCCGGTGGCGTATTTGAAACTTTCCAGAAGCTTTACCAATACCTTGCGCAGCCTGGGAAACGTTTCGGCCGAATTGAAGATTATTGAAGGCCTGACGTTCAAAACTGTTTTCGGTTTTGACCGCTCATTCTCTTCGAGAAAGACTGCATTCTCGCGCGACCTGAGAGCCAACAATGGTATATTTGGTATAGGCCGCGCGTATCTCAACGATATAGAAGTTTCCAACAACCTATGGGAAAACTACTTTACCTATAATAAAGAGCTCAGCTCCAGTGTGAAGTTTACCGGTTTGTTAGGATATTCTTATCAGAGCTTCTCGAATAGCCGCAGAGATATACAGCTTGCCAATTTCAGAACTTCGAACCTTGATCTGATGATCAATAACCTCGCAGCAATCGATCCTACAAAGATCTCGATGACAGGTAACTCGTCAGCGGTGAAGGATGAACTTCAATCGTATTACGGTCGTTTCGATTTCACCATCAGTGATAAATATATAGTTACAGGTACGTTACGTGCCGATGGTTCTACAAAGTTCGGTGGTAATAACAAATATGGTTACTTCCCGTCTGCTGCCTTTAAGTGGCGCGCCAGTGAGGAAGCTTTTATACCCGAAGCTTTCTCTGATTTGAACGTGCGCTTGGGGTATGGTATCACCGGTAACCAGGAAATACCGCACAACCTCTACCAGGAAAGACAGCGCTACAACACCAGTAACTTCAACACGGGCGGTACGCTGGATCAGGCCGATATCGGAAGTGTTTCGTTCAAGAATTCTGACCTGAAGTGGGAGTCTACATCACAGATTAACATTGGTATTGATTACGGATTTTTTGATAACCGTTTGAGAGGTTCTATTGATTACTATCACAAAAACACAAGCGATCTGTTGATACAAGTGATCAGCGCGCAACCTGCACCACAGCCCTTTACCTATACCAATCTCAATGCCAATGTGATCAACAAAGGTGTTGAACTTGCGTTGGAAGGTGATGTGGTAAACAACTCATCGTTCAAGTGGACGATCGTTGGTAACGTAGCTTTTAACAGAAACCGTGTAGAGAATTTCAAGGGGCTGTTGAACACCGGCCAGATCAACGGTCAGGGATTGACCGGTGCCTTTGCGCAGCGTATTGCCAACAATCAGCCTTTGTATGCATGGTTCCTGCGTGATTTCGCCGGCTTCGATGAAAATGGTATATCAATCTATAACGGAGGTGACGTCCAGAAATTTCTCAATGGAAAAAGTCCGTTGCCAACCACCAATGCTGGTTTGACCAACAATTTCCGTTATGAAAATTTTGATCTCAGCATTTTCTTCTCGGGTCAGTTCGGACAGTATATCTATAACAACACCGCGAACGCTTACTTTACGGCAGGTTCATTGGCAAACGGACGTAACGTTACCAAAAATGTGGTGGGCAATGGTGAAAGCAACCTGAATGCTCCCGATGTTTCTACCCGATTCCTGGAGAATGGATCTTTTGTAAGATTGCAAAACGTTACGCTGGGATATAACATTCCTACTACCAACACATTTATCAAATCCTTGCGTGTGAGTGTTACGGGTCAGAACCTGTTAACCTTTACAGGCTATAAAGGACAGGATCCTGAGGTCAATGTGAACAAAGCTTTGAACAACGTTCCTTCATTGGGCATTGACTATGCGGGATACCCTCGTGCGAGGACTCTTACATTCGGTGTTAATGCAACATTTTAATGGTTAAGAACAAAATTGATTTATGAAAGAGAACATCACGATATTAAAAAAGGTATTGTTGGGAGCTGTGGGAATGTCAATGGCGCTCACAGCCTGCACGGATCTGAATACCACGGAGAAGGATTCGGTAGTGATCAATACCTCGGGAGGTAAATTTGAAGGCGACCCTGCCAGCTTGCTGAGTTCTGTATATGCTGACCTGGGTGCATTAACCGATCAGGCAAACGTATATGCACTATACGAACAAACCACAGATGAAATGTTGCCGCCTACACGCGGTGTTGACTGGGGTGACAATGGTGTATGGAGAACACTGCACCAGCATACCTGGGACCCTACACACCAGCAGATATTGGATAGCTGGAACCAGTTGAACCAGCGTGCATTCAAATGCAACCAGATACTGGCCTCCAGCCCAAGCGATGCGCAGGCTGCCGAAGCTAAATTCATGAGAGCTTTCTTCATGTTCTTTGTAATGGACTTGTATGGTCAGGTGCCATTCAGAAATGTGGATGAAGGTGTGGATGTAAATCCGAAAGTAATGACACGTTCAGAAGCATTCGATTTCATTGTGAAAGACCTGGAAGAAGCATTGCCAAACCTTTCTGTAAGAGGCCCGAGTGCCGACAATGGCAAGGCTTCCAAAGCGTCTGCAAACTTTCTGCTCGCCAAGCTATACCTCAACAAGGCTGTATACAAAAGCGCTGTACCCGAAGGCCCGTATACATTCGACAAGGCCGACATGGATAAAGTAATTGGTTATGTAGATGCTATTACGGCGGATGGTTATTCATTCGAACCGCAGTACTTCGACAACTTCCGTACCGTGGCTTCCAAAGAGTTGATCTTTACCAGCCCTTCAGGAACACCGCAGAATCGTATATACATGACACTCCACTACGATCAGAACCCCAGCGGGTGGAATGGATTTACTACAGTGGCTGACTTCTATGCCAAGTTTGAAGACAACGACAGCCGTAAGCATGCTGAAAGTATAGCAGCACTCGGTAAAAATTATTACGGTATCAAGCGCGGATTCCTCATTGGGCAACAGTATAAAGATGATGGTACTCCGCTTGTAGACTCCCGTACGCAGAAGCCGCTTGTGTTTACCGAAGATGTACCGCTCACCGGTGCTGCCACCAACAAAGGTATTCGCGTTATCAAGTATCACCCGGCCGATCAGGGTAAATATATATTCTTCCGCTATGCCGATGCATACCTGATGAAAGCTGAAGCGATTATGCGTGGCGGCACGGCTTCACAAACTGCGCTGGAAATGGTAAATGCACTGCGTGCTGTACGGGGCGCATCTGCACTCGGTTCGCTGAATGAGTCCGCCATGCTGGATGAACGCGGACGTGAGTTATACTGGGAAGGCGTGCGCCGTACAGACCAGATACGTTTCGGTACATTTACCAGCACCTGGGCAGAGAAGACGGTTACAGAACCTTTCCGCGTGTTGTTCCCGATACCTCAACAGGCATTGGACTCCAACCCGAATCTACAGCCTAACCCTGGTTATTAATCAGTTACTATCCTTATGAAAAGATTTATGAAGAAAATAATTTTCAGATATACGCTTGTTGTGATCGCTGCTGCCACGGTTTGGCTGGTGCAGTCGTGTAAAGATGATGACCCTACGTATGGTACTCCAAAAATAACGGAGTTCTCACCAGCCTCGGGCGGCCCTGTTGGTACATTTGTTACGATTACCGGCACATACTTTAGTACGATAAAGCCCACTACAGTAAAATTTAATGGAGTGGAAGCTGAGACTTTAGAGGTTACGGGTACATCTATCGTGGCGTTGGTGCCCTCTGGGGCTACGTCCGGAAAGATTACGGTTAGTGTAGAAGGTCACACCGGAAGTTCTACAACTGATTTCGCTGTAACCGGTGGTACACCGGCACCGGCTGTCCTTTCCTTCGATCCTTCATCAGGCAATGGAGCGGATGGTACTACGGTTACTATCTCCGGGGTAAACTTCAGCACAACGCCTGCCAACAATACTGTAATGTTCAATGGTGTGGAAGCAGAGGTGACTGCAGCCACAAACCGCTCATTAACGGTGGTGGTGCCGGAAGGAGCGACCTCAGGTAAAATTACTGTAGCGGTAGATGGCGTTACCGGTGTTGGAACTTCACGTTCTGATTTTTCAGTTCCTACACCCAGCATTACCGGCTTTACACCCAAAGCAAGTATAGTAGGATCAACCGTAGTGATCACCGGAACAAACTTCAGTAAAACAGCCGAGAACAATGTTGTGAAGTTCAACGGCGTTACCGCTGCTGTACCAACCGATGTGTCGGCTACATCACTCACCGTTATTGTACCGGCAACTGCTACTACCGGAAAAATTACTGTAGCAGTAGACGGCGTAACCGGAACATCTGCAGATGATTTCACGGTAAATTAAGCCCTCTGCTTTTTAATGGATTGCTAGTTTTTTTAAGGAAGGCAAGAATAGATTACTTGCCTTCTTTTTTTATTTTTCAGTCGTGTTATATAACCTGAGCATGCAACGATTTTACCTGCTGATCCTTTTGTTGATGACCCTGGCATGCAGCAATCCGGATACAAAAAAAAATGTTTCAACAAAACCAACGCTCTTTCAGCGGCTCGGAGCCGATGAGACGGGTATTGCATTTGAAAATACGCTCGTTCTCAAAGAAGATTTCGATGTGTTTCGCTATCGTAATTTTTACAACGGTGGTGGTGTCGGCATTGGCGATTTCAACAACGATGGGCTTGCCGATGTATACCTTACCTCCAACATGGGCGATAATAAATTATTTCTGAACAAAGGCGAGTGGAAGTTTGAAGACATCACCGAGAAAGCCGGAGTAAAAGGTGCAAAAGTATGGTCTACCGGCGTGAGCATTGCCGATGTAAATGCCGATGGCTTGCTCGATATATATGTTTGCAATGCAGGTGATGTGAGCGGTGGCAATCGCGAGAATGAACTGTTCATCAACAATGGTGATCTTACATTTACCGAACGTGCTGAAGAGTACGGTTTGGCCGATCGCGGATTTTCTACGCACGCGGCTTTTTTCGATTACGATAAAGATGGCGACCTCGATTGTTATGTATTGAACAATTCGTATCGCCCCGTGTCTTCGCTGGGATATAGAAACCTGCGGCATGAACGCGATGAATTTGGCGGACATAAATTATACCGGAACGATAACGGGCATTTTACCGATGTAAGCGAATTTGCCGGCATTTATGGAAGCGTGATCGGCTTTGGCCTCGGTGTAACGGTAGGCGATGTGAACAAAGACAACTGGCCCGACCTGTATATATCCAACGACTTCTACGAACGCGACTACCTGTATATAAACAATCATGATGGTACATTTCAGGAATCGCTCGAGAAATATATGGGTCATATCAGCATGTTCTCGATGGGGGCAGACCTGGCAGACCTGAACAATGACGGCTACCCGGAAATATTCTCCACCGATATGTACCCGGAAGAAGATTACCGCCTCAAGACTATATCTGCTTTTGAAACCTATGATGTATACCGGCTTCGTTTGCAGAACGGATACTACCATCAGTTCATGCGCAACATGTTGCAGCTGAACAACCAGGATGGCACGTTCAGTGAGATCGGCGCACTGGCAGGTGTTTCGGCTACGGACTGGAGCTGGGGTGCCCTGATGGCGGACTTCAACAACGATCTGTATAAAGATATATATGTATGCAACGGCATTTATAAGGACGTTACGAATCAGGACTTCGTGGAGTTTCTCGGAAGCAGCGAACAGATGCGTGCGGCCATTGAAGGCAAGAAAATCGACTTCAAAGAGTTTGTAGACAAGATGCCTTCGGTAAAGCTTAGCAACTATATGTTTACCCGCAAAGGCGAGTGGCAGTACAAAAACGTTTCAGCAGAATGGGGCCTTGATGAACCGAGCTTTTCTAACGGTGCCGCCTATGGCGACCTGGATAATGATGGCGACCTTGATCTCATTGTGAACAATGTAAATCAGCAGGCCTTTATATACCGCAACCAGTCGCGTGAGCAGAACAGGAACCATTTCCTGGCACTCACCTTCAAGGGAACCGCCCATAATGTTTTCGGCCTCGGTGCCAATGTAAAAGCATTTGTAGACGGGCAGACCATTTATACTGATAACATGCCAATCCGCGGTTTTCAATCCAGCATGGATTACAAAATGATCATCGGTCTGGGTAACTATGCTATGGTTGATAGTATGGTAATAACATGGCCCGATGGCAACGTGCAGGTATTGAAAGATACAAAGGCAGATCAGACGCTGGCCATTGACTATGCCAATGCTTCATCGCTTGATATTAAGCCTGAAACCATAACACCCATTTTGCAGGAAACAACCTTCAGCGAAATAAAGCATGAGGAAAATGATTACAACGATTTTGACCGCGACCGTCTTATATACCACATGCTTTCCACACAAGGGCCAGCCTTTGCAAAAGCTGATCTGAACAATGACGGACTCGATGATTTTTACCTCGGTGGTTCAATAGGTCAACCCGGAGCGATCTATATTCAGAAGCCGGGCAATACATTTACAACCGTTTCTACAAATGTATTCGATGCAGATTCGCTCAGCGAAGCCGTAGCTGCGGTGTTCTTTGATGCCGATAACGATAAAGACCTTGATTTGTATGTAGTGACCGGAGGCTCGGAGTATACAACGCAATCATTGCAAACTATAGATATACTCTACGAAAACAAAGGCATGAAAAAAGGAATGCCGGTATTTGCAAAAGCAAAAGATAAATTACCCGCGCTATACCAGAGCGGAAGTTGCGTGCGGCCTGCCGATATAGATCAGGATGGTGACCTCGATTTATTTGTAGGTACACGTGTGTTGCCAGGCTATTATGGTTTACCCTGCGATCAGTTTCTTCTCCTAAACGATGGTGAAGGTAATTTCTCAGAAGCCCATGCAAGCATGGCGCCTGATTTCAAACATCTGGGCATGGTAACGGACGCACAATGGTTCGATTATGATCACGATGATTTTCCGGATCTGATGGTAGTGGGCGAGTGGATGCCCGTTACTATTTTTAAAAACGATGGTAAGCAACTCACCAAAGTTGCCTCCGTAAAAGGTCTCGAACAATCAGAAGGATGGTGGAATCGCATTCACGCGGCCGATCTGGATGGCGATGGTGATGATGATTTTGTATTGGGCAACCTGGGATTGAATTCAAGGTTCAAGCCTACCGCCGAAACCCCCATTACTCTATATGTAAATGACTTTGATCAGAATGGTTCTATTGAGCCGCTGTTCGTATTTGTAAAAGATGGTAAAGAATTTCCGGTGGCCATGCGGCAGGATATCATCAAGCAGATGAGCTCGCTTAAAAAGAAGTTTGTATACTATAAGGATTATGCCGATAAATCGGTGAATGAAATCTTCGATCCAAAGCTATTGGAGCGCGCCACCATGTTGAAGTTCTATCAACCCAACACGGCAGTACTTATCAACAACGGAACGTCTGGATTTCATTTGAATCCATTGCCGGTGCAGGCACAGGTATCTCCGGTATATGGTATTGAAACCGCTGATGTGAATCACGATCAGCGGCCGGATATTATACTCGGTGGTAACCTCTTTGCCGTGAAGCCGGAGATAGGCCGCTACGATGCCTTGCATGGTCTTGTTCTTACCAACGATGGCAATGGCAGATTTACTCCACTCACATCCATCCGTTCGGGCCTCACATTGCCGGGAGAGGTGCGTCACGTTCAGCTCATGAACACCAAAGGCCGGAAGACCATTGCCTTTATCAGGAACAACGATACAATTAAATTTTTCAACGTACGATAAGTCTTGCGAATGAATATCACGCTACGAAATATACTGGTACTAATAGTGGGCATAATGTGCCTGGTGTCGTGCGACTCGGGCGATAAAAAGAAATTCAGGCTGGTACCTTCCAGCGAATCGGGCATTACCTTTCGCAACACACTCAAGGAAAGCGTGGAGTTCAACATCTTCAACTACATGTATTTTTACAACGGAGCCGGTGTGGCGGTTGGCGATGTAAATGGCGATGACCTGCCCGATATATACTTTACTTCCAACCAGGAGCCAAACAAACTATATCTTAACAAAGGCAATTTCAAGTTTGAAGATATTACCGATGCAGCCGGTGTTGCCGGCTTTAACGGCTGGACCACAGGCGTAACCATGGCCGATGTGAACAGCGATGGCAAACTTGATATATATGTGAGTAACCTCGGCGATTACCTTATTTACAAAGGCAAGAATCAGTTGTTCATCAACGAAGGTAATGATGCCAATGGCAATCCGCGGTTTACCGATCGCGCTATGGAAGTAGGATTAGACCTTATTGGGTTTTCCACGCAGGCTTCGTTTTTTGATTACGATCGCGATGGCGACCTCGATATGTTCATGCTCAATCATTCCCTGCATGAGAACGGTACCTTTGGAAAGTCAACCCTGCGGAAAGAAAGTCATGCGCTGGCAGGCGATAAGCTGATGCGCAATGACAACGGCCGCTTTGTGGATGTTACCAACGGTTCCGGTATTTACAGCAGCGTAATCGGGTATGGATTGGGCGTAGTTGTGAGTGATGTTAACCTCGATGGATGGCCGGATATATATGTAGGCAACGATTTTCATGAGAACGATTATCTCTATATCAACCAGGGCAACGGCACGTTTAAAGAAACCCTGCAGGAATCGATGATGCACACCAGCCGCTATACCATGGGTGTTGACTTTGCCGATTTCAACAACGATGCTTTTCCAGACCTGATCGCGATGGACATGCTGCCGGATGATCCGAAGATATTGAAAGCTTCGGCCGCGGAAGATGCATACGATGTATATAATTTCAAGATCAACTACGGATACAATCACCAGTTTGCCCGCAACACGCTGCAATTGAATAACCAGGACGGAACATTCAGTGAAGTGGCATTGCTCGCAGGCGTAGGTGCTACGGACTGGAGCTGGTCAACACTGTTTGCAGACTTCGATCTCGATGGACAGAAAGATATATTTGTGTCCAATGGTATATTAAGACGTTCCAACGACCTGGACTATATCAACTTCATTACCGTAGATTCCATTCAAATGCGCATGCGGTATGAAATGTCGGAACGCGAACTTCGCTACATCGAGAAGTTGCCGAAGATCAAGATTCCTAACTTTCTCTTTCACAATAATGGAGACTCAACCTTTACCAATAAGGCACTTGAGTGGGGATTGGATGCACCTTCTTATTCGCATGGCACTGCGTATGCCGACTTCGATAATGATGGCGATCTTGATCTGGTGATCAACAACGTAGAAGACGAAGCGTTCGTCTACGAAAATAATACGATGAGTCCGCCCGTGGGCGATAAGCAGGCTGATGAACCGAAAGAAGCCCGGCCTCATTATTTACAGGTAGTATTGAAAGGTAAACCCGGCAACCTGCAAGGTATAGGAGCCAAGGTATTGCTCTACAGTGCGGGTAAACTTCAATCGCAGGAATGTATGCCGACACGTGGTTTCCAGAGTGCCGTAGAAGCGAGGTTGACGTTTGGATTGGGTAACAGTACAATAGACTCACTTATCGTGATCTGGCCCGATGGTGCTTTTCAAAAATTAAAGAATGTAAAACCTGATCAGAAGCTTGCACTGGTGCAACAGGAGGCGCAAGGTTCATTTGACTATAGTGTGTTTCATCGCGCGACACCGCTGTTTGTAAACGCTACGCAAGCATTGGATATCCCTTACAAGCATGCTGAGAATAAATTTGTAGAGTTTAACCGCGAAGCATTGTTGCCACACATGCTATCGGCCGAAGGCCCTGCATCCATAACAGGCGACATGAACGGCGATGGCCTGGAAGATATATACCTGGGAGGAGCCAAATGGAAAAAGGGACATATATACCTGCAAACAACAACTGGAACCTTCCGCGAGATACCACAACCTGCACTTGCTGCCGACAGCACCTTTGAAGATACAGATGCTGCCTTGATCGATGTAGAGAAAGATGGCGACCTTGATTTGATCGTTGCCAGTGGTGGCAATGAATTTACCGGGCAGTCAGAATACAGGAAGCCGCGACTTTACCTCAACAATGGCAGTGGTATATTTTTACGCTCCAAGGGCCTTGATAATATATACCTGACGGCATCCTGTGTGCGTCCTTGCGATATTGACCGCGATGGTGATGAAGACCTCTTCCTCGGGGCACGCGCGCAGCCGTGGCGGTATGGCATCAAACCCGATAGCTATATTTTGCTCAACGATGGCAAAGGAAAATTTACCGATGCCACGAATGAGCTTGCACCCAGCCTGCGTAAATTCGGATTTGTAAAACAAGCTTTGTGGGCCGATATAGATGGCGATAAAGTTTCAGATTTGATCATTGCAGCAGAGTGGTCGCCTGTTACCATACTGCTATCAAAGAATGGTAAACTTACACCGATGCCATGGGAGGGATCGGGATTGGAAAAAACAAACGGCTGGTGGAATATTATTGAAGCAGCAGACTTTGATAAGGATGGCGACCTTGATCTGGTAGCCGGTAATCTAGGCCTTAACTCACGCCTGTATGCATCGCAGCAGGAACCGGTAAGCATGTATGTAGCCGATTTCGATAAGAATGACAGCACCGATCAGGTACTCACGTATTTTACACACGGCAAGGAATATCCGTTCCATACGCGCGATGAAATGACGAAGCAGATGCCTTACCTCAAGAAGCGCTATCTCTCGTATCATAAATTTGCCGAAGCCACCCTGCACGATATGTTCAGCGATGATGTGCTGAAAGCAGCAGAGAAATATACCGCCTATACCTTTACGTCTTCGTATATCGAAAACCGGGGCAATGGCAAATTCCGCGTGCATGCCTTACCGAAGGCAGCGCAATTCTCCACCGTAAATGCACTGATGATCGAAGACTTTAATTACGATGGCCATCTCGATATACTCGCAGCCGGAAACTTTTTTCCGATCAATATTCAGATGGGGCGCTACGATGCCAGCTATGGATTGCTGTTAACCGGTGATGGCAAAGGTAATTTCAAAGCCGTGCCACCCGCGCAGTCGGGTTTTTCGGTAAAAGGCGAAACACGGGCGCTGCGCAAGATCAAAACGAAAGATCGCGTATACTATATCGCGGTGCGCAATAATGATACGCTTGTAGCGCATGCAGCCATAGCTCCATAAGCGGAGCGAGGTTGACACGGAGGAGATATACTACACCCAAACCCAAGATGTTCATGAACAGAATTGATTATGGTATTGCTATACTGCTGGTGCTGCTGTCGGTAGCCGGCAGAGCGCAGGATGCCGGCTGGATCATTGAATCAAAACCCATCGATCCGAATAAATATTACGGTGTTACGGTAGCCAACGGCATGGTAGGACTGGTTTCGTCTGCAGAGCCACTCAAGGTAAAAGATGTTATTCTCAATGGTGTGTATGATTACTATCAGCGCGGCCGTGTATCCAATATTCTCAAAACATTCAATCACATCAACATGAACCTGGATGTGGATGGCCAGCGTATCGGCGCTGCCGGCATCAGGAACTATCGCCAGGTGCTCGACATGAAAAAAGCGGAGCTCACCACCACTTTTGATGTTGGTGAGAAACTGAGTATAAAACATACCATCATGGCGTTGCAGCATTTGCCCTATACCGCCATGGCTATTGTAGAAATTAAAGCGAAGCGCGCAGTACGTGTTACGCCCATGAGCGTGATTGAGGCGCCCAATCATCTCACCGATGTTCACAACCTGTATAGCGAGATCGATCGTCCGCACGTAATGATACCCTTGCTTACTTCGGTGGGCAAAAGCCCTTCGGGTAAACATACCGTAGCCGTAAGCAACAGCATTATTTTTCAGGAACCCCATGGACAAGAGCCCGATCTTATTCACGAAGACTGGGACTATACCATGCACCTGATGAAGTTCAACAAAGACCTGAAAGCAGGGGAGACCTATAGCTTTAGCGTAGTAGCATCGGCAACATCCACAGAGCATTATCAGGATCCGTTGAATGAAGCGGAGCGTCTTACCATTTTCGCCAGGCTGGAAGGTACACAACGTCTGCTGCAACGACATGAAACCGCCTGGGAAGAAAAATGGAAGAGCGACATTGTTGTGGATGGCGACATACAGGCGCAGAAAGATATACGCTTTGCACTGTATCATCTATATTCCTTTGCGCGTGCGGGCACAGCCTATAGTTTATCACCCATGGGACTTTCAGGCCTCGGCTACAACGGCCACGTGTTCTGGGATACCGAGCTATGGATGTACCCGCCACTGTTGGTATTACAACCTGAAGTAGCGAAGTCGTTGCTTGAATATCGCTATCAGCGACTGGAGGCTGCGAAGCAAAATGCATTCTCGCATGGATACAGGGGTGCCATGTTTCCGTGGGAATCATCGGATGGAGGAAATGAAGATACACCGGTGTGGGCACTCACGGGTCCGTTTCAGCATCACATTACCGGCTGTGTAGGATGGGCCTTCTGGAAATATTACCAGGTAACAAAAGATAGAGTATGGCTGCGCGAACGCGGCTACCCGGTGCTGAAAGAAGTAGCCGATTTCTGGGCGAGTCGTGTGGAGCGCAAAGGTGCTGGCCGCTATGAAATCAACAACGTGATTGGTGCCAACGAATGGCAGGAGAATATTGATAACAATGCATTTACCAACGGTATGGCTATTACTGCATTGCGTTATGCCACGCAGGCCGCGAAAGAACTGGGGCTCACACCGGATGCTGACTGGGAACAGGTGGCCAGCAATATACCCATCCTGAAATTTCCGGATGGCACTACAAAAGAAAACGCTGCTTACAACGGTGTGGATATCAAACAGGCCGATGTAAATCTGCTGGCGTATCCATTACAATTGATCACCGATCGGGCACAAGTCGAGAAAGACCTCCGGTATTATGAGCCGCGCATGTCACCGCAAGGTCCGGCCATGGGTAATTCTGTATTGGCCACACTGTATTCGCGCCTTGGCAATCCGGAAAAAGCATATGAGCTTTTTGTGCGCACCTACAAGCCCAACGAGGTGCCGCCTTTTGGTGTGCTGGCCGAAACAGCCGGAGGCACCAATCCTTACTTTGCCACAGGCGCAGGAGGAATGCTGCAAGCGGTAATTTTTGGCTTTGGCGGACTCAGTATTACCGATGCAGGTATTTTGCAGGACGCGAAACCGCTTCCTGCAAAATGGAAATCTGTGCAATTGAAAGGTGTTGGTGTGGAAAAGAAAAATTATATTGTCCGGCAGGGAAATTAAATCTTCCTCCTAATTTTGATGATACTCTAATCCTTGAAGTCTATGAAATTTTTTAATGTGAAGATTGCGGTGATGTGCCTGCTGCTCGCATCGTGTTCTTCGGATGAGTGGCGAACGAAAGTGCAGAACCCGGATTATCTCCATCGTTCCATAAAACAGGTAACCGATGTTATTGTTCACGATATATTTTCACCGCCGGTAGCGAGCCGCATATATACCTATATCAGTGTAGCAGGATATGAAGCTGCGCGTCATCAGGATCCTGACTGTATATCGCTTGCGGGGCAATTGCACGGCCTTCAATCAGTGCCTGAACCCGAAGCCGGCAAAGAGTATTGTTACCCGCTTGCCGCGGTGCAGGCTACATTAAAGGTGGGCAGAACGCTGGTGTTCTCGGAAGACAAGATGGACGTTTTCTATGGAGGCATCATGCAGGAGTTCAAAGACACCGGTATGCCGGATGATGTATTCGAACGCTCCGTGGCGTATGGCTCGCAAGTGGCCGACCATATACTGGCATGGTCGCAAAAGGATAATTACAAGCAGTCGCGCTCCGCGCCGAAATATACTATACTGGACGATCCGGCTACGTGGAAGCCAACTCCGCCTGCGTATATGGATGCCGTTGAGCCGCACTGGAATTCCATCCGCACATTTGCTATCGATTCGGCAGGACAGTTCAAACCTGCCCGGCCAACACCTTTCTCTATCGACACAACCAGTCAGTTCTATAAAGAAGCGTATGAAGTATATGAAACCGGTGTAAAGATGACTGAAGAGCAACGCCGCATCGCTTCGTTCTGGGATTGCAATCCGTTTGTGATGAATGTGAAGGGACACGTAATGTTTGCTACCAAGAAAATTTCTCCCGGTGGTCACTGGATGAACATTACCCATGTAGCCTGTCGCAAAGCAAATGCTGATTTCGTAAAATGTTCCGAAGCGTATGCCCGTGTAGCGTTGGCACTCGTAGATGGATTTATATCCTGCTGGGATGAAAAATACAGAAGCCGCCTCATCCGCCCGGAGACCTATATCAATCAGTATATTGATGAGAACTGGACACCGCTGTTGCAAACGCCTCCGTTTCCGGAATATACCAGCGGCCACAGTGTAATCTCCGGAGCATCCGCAGTTATTCTTACCAAATTGTTCGGCGATAACTTTACATTCACCGATTCTACCGAGATCGAGTTTGGGTTAACAGCGCGTACATTCAAGTCGTTCATTCATGCATCGGAAGAAGCTGCCGTGAGCCGCTTGTACGGTGGTATACATTATCGCCCCGCCATCGAAAATGGTATGATTGAAGGAAGAGCCGTAGGTACGTTCATCAACGAACATGTAAAAACACGCAAGGAAGATGACGCAGCGAAACCGGTGGCGAGTAAATAGCTCTAAAGCATAAGCTGAAAGCATAAAGCTGAAAGCTAAAAGTACAAAGCCCGGTAACACAAGTATCGCCGATGTATTCAGCCTTTTACGTTGAACCTTAAACCTTGAACAACAAACTTTTAACTTTCTGCTTTCAGCTTTTTGCTCTAAACTTTGCCTCAACTTATGACGCCCTACTTTGCCGAGTTTTTTGGAACCATGCTGCTCATTTTACTGGGCGAAGGTTCTGTTGCTGCCACCTTGTTAAAAAATTCAAAATCAGAAAATGCAGGTTGGTTCGCCCTCGTAATAGCATGGGGGCTTGCTGTTACCATTGCAGTGTATGCTGTAGGCAGCATCAGCGGTGCACATCTTAATCCGGCTATAACACTGGCCTTGTTTGTTTCGGGAGATTTTCCTGCCGATCAAGTGGCAGGGTATATCATTGCACAATTTGCCGGCGCGTTTACGGGTGCTGTACTCGTGTGGCTGCATTACCTGCCGCATTGGAGCAAAACGGATAGTGCTTCCAAAAAGCTCGCGGTGTTCTGCACATCGCCCGCTATACGTACGGTTCCCGGCAACCTGATCAGCGAGATTATCGGTACACTCGTGCTGGTGCTGGCTGTACTGATTATTGGTGCCAACGAATTTGCCGCCGGGTTGAATCCGCTCATTGTAGGTGCTTTGATCGTCTCCATTGGCTTGAGCCTCGGAGGCACTACCGGTTTTGCCATTAACCCGGCACGTGACCTGGCACCACGACTCGCGCATGCTATACTTCCCATTCCCGGCAAAGGATCGTCAGACTGGGCCTATAGCTGGATACCCGTGGTGGGTCCTATTGTAGGCGGTATACTGGGAGCGTGGTTGTTCAAGGCCTTGTTCGGACATTAATGCGCTATACCGCGAAGTATATATAGCGCATGATCCGGGAAATCACGGTAAAGTCGGTTCTCAATAAAAAGAAGCAACGCGATAGTTGGTTTCTGGATGACTATACGCTCAATCCATACGAAGGCTGCAGTTTCAATTGTCAGTATTGCTACGTGCGCGGCAGCAAGTATGGCGAGAACATGGCAGAGACACTTGCAGTAAAGATCAATGCCTGCGAAGTACTCGATCGCCAACTGGCGTTTCGTGTTAAAAAAGATCAGCGCGGTATCATTGCACTCGCTTCGGCTACCGACCCCTATATTCGCATCGAAGAGAAGCTGCGCATGACGGAAGGTTTTCTGAAGCTCATCCTCAAACATCGCTTCCCGGTATTGATGATCACCAAGTCGGATATGATTGTGCGTGATCTGGCACTACTGAAAGAAATTGATACAGCCGCTATACATGCCGCAGATTTACGCGATACCTTCCATCGGGGAACCATTGTGTCTTTCTCGTTCTCCACGTTGGATGAATCCATCGCAGCCACACTCGAACCCGGAGCGCCTTCTCCTCAAAAACGATTGGAGGCCATGCAGCGATGCCGTGAAGCCGGTTTGATGACCGGTGTGAATTGCATTCCCACACTGCCATTTCTTTCCGACAGCGATGAAGAGCTGGAACACATGATCGTATCCGCGAAAGCGCACGGTGCCGAATATATACTCATCGGCGGACTCACCCTGTTCGGAGACGGCCCGGCCGATAGCAAAACGTTGTATTACAAGTTCCTGCAGCGCTATAGCCCCGCACATATCGCTGACTATAAACGACTTTACCGCATATTCCATGCACCATCACCCGATTATCTCCGCAATCTTCAAACACGCGCGGCCCAACTTTGTTTAAAACATGGTATTCGCAATCAACTTGTATAGAAAGTTTTTTGCCGATACAGCTACCTTCTTTTACATCGTATCTCTATCTTTCAAACGGTTAACCGTTACAGGTTAATAGTTATCAGTTAATACACGCTGGTAGCGGGTAGCTGGTAACACGAAGCCATTTTAAATAATGAAGAAGGAACATCCATCAACGAATGTTGAAGTAAAAAGGCACACGATCAACCCACACGTACATCTCTAGCAGCCAGCAGCTTGTAGCTAGCAGCTTACTAAAGACAACAGCATGCGAACACTACTCTTCATTTTCGGTATAATCATACTCATCGGAGCAGAAATACTCCGGGTATATTTCATTATGCCGTTTCCGGGAAGTCAGCAGGCCGAGACGATCGAGATCGCTTACTTCCTGCATCGCTATATTAACCTGTTTAGATTGTTGGGGTTTGCGCTGGTGGCCTATCCGTTTATATACTATTTCCGGTCGGGTACGCTGGGCGCGCGCGTTACGGTGTCTTTGTTCCTGGTAGTATATTTAGTGGTATTTTATCTTTTCAATTTCAGGTTTCTGGCGGAGAAAATGTTCTATCAGCCATCACATAAAGTTTTTGCAACGCGTGACGCCAGCAAGATCCCTACATCCAACCTCATTATCGGTATAACGCTCGATGGTGTGTCCAAAGCATATCCGATACAATTGATCGGCTATCACCACCAGGTGCGCGATACCATCGGTAATACTCCTGTGATGATTACCTATTGCACCGTGTGCCGTACGGGACGTGTATATAGTCCGTTGGTGGAAGGTAAAGATGAACAGTTCAGATTGGTAGGGATGGATCATTTCAATGCGATGTTTGAAGATGCCAACACCGGCAGCTGGTGGCGCCAGGTAAATGGTGAAGCCATAACAGGGCCGATGCGCGGAAAGATGCTGAAAGAAATACCGGCAGAGCAAATGCAACTGGGCGCCTGGCTCGCGCTACACCCCACATCGCTCATTATGCAACCGGATCAGGATTTTCAGGAAGAGTATGATGGCCTGAAGAACTATGACAAAGGCAAAGGTAAAAGTCACCTTACCCGTGCTGACTCACTTTCGTGGAAAGACAAGTCGTGGGTAGTAGGTGTGCAACGCGGTATGCATGCGCGGGCTTACGACTGGAATGACCTGTTGCAACATTCAGTATTGCAGGATACATTGGCCGGCACTTCGCTGCTGATCACACTGGAAAATGACAGTGCTTCCTTTCATGTATTTGATCGCGATACGCTGCGCTTTACATTCGACCCGGCAACGCATAGCCTGAGCGATGTGCAAACCGCATCGCACTGGAATTTGCAGGGACAATGCACCGAAGGAACCTTGAAAGATAAACAACTGCCGGTAGTACAGTCGTACCAGGAATTCTGGCATTCGTGGCGCACCTTCAGGCCGCAAACAACGGCCTATAAAGTGACGGGCAAACCTTGAAGAAATTTGTAATAAGAGTAAATTGAAGTATAGATTTTTATGACACACACGAAGAGCGCCTTTGACAAGAACAATCTTTGGGGAGTAGACTTGGGCGGAACGAAAATAGAGGGAGTTATACTGAAGTCGGCAGAAGACCCGCAGGTATTGTTCCGCGATCGTGTTCCAACCGAGGCAGACCAGGGATATGAACATATTCTGAGCCAGGTAAAGAAGCTCATTGAAATCATGGAGAAGGCTGCGGGCTATCGGGCGGAGACCATTGGTTTTGCTACACCCGGCACGCTTGACCCCAGGCGCGGTGTCATGAAGAACTGCAACACCGTGGCCATGAATGGCAAGCCCATGAAGACCGATCTTGAAAAGATACTTAACCTGAAAGCTGAGATGGCCAACGATGCCGATTGTTTTGCACTGGCAGAGACACGCTTTGGTGTGGTAAAGGAACGCTTCCCTAATGCGCGCGTGGTGTTCGGTGTAATCATGGGCACCGGTGTAGGGGGAGGTATAGTAGTAGATGGAAGAGCTATCGTGGGTTTGCAAGGTATAGCAGGTGAGTGGGGACATAATTTTCTGGATGAATCAGGCGGACCATGTTACTGTGGTAAATCCGGCTGCGTAGAAAATGTTATATCCGGCCCTGCCTTGCAGAAATATTATTTCAAGGAAACCGGTAACAACAAGCCGCTGAAAGATATTGTAGCGCTGGCCGAATCGAAAGTTGATCCTACAGCCCAGAAGACGATGCTGCGGTTGATTGAGTTCTTCGGCAAAGCACTGAGTGTGATCATCAATATACTCGACCCCGATGTGATTGTGATTGGCGGAGGAGTAGGGAATATAGATCTCCTGTACGATCGCGGTGTTGACTCTGTGAAGAAGTATGTCTTCAACGACAGACTGGATACACCCATCGTGCGTCCGTCACTGGGCGACAGTGCTGGTGTATTCGGGGCGGCATTCCTGGTAGCAGGACCTTTACAACATGCATAAAAATCTCGATCTATACACTATACTGTGCACCGTAACCCCGGCAAAAATCTTATGTACTAAAAGCAAAAGTTTATGAAGCGAATTGCAATACTTGGACCTATACCCCGCGATCATATAGTTACACATCAGGGTGACCTGATACAGAAGTGGGGTTGCGTCACGCATCCGGTTATTGCACTGTCGATCATGGCCGGGGAGCAAATCGAAATTATACCGGTAAGTCACTTGCGACAGGTTGATCTCGACAACGTGGTTGAAGTGTTTAACGGTTACCAGGGTATCAACCTGAAACACATCACCACGCGTTACGATCAGGGCGACATCATCAGTCTCAAGTTCATTGATATGAACAACCGGCTGGAGCGGCAAACAGGTTTTATGGACCCGATCACTCCGGAAGATGTTAAGAAGCTGATTGACTGCGAGGTGTTTGTATTTATACCGATCAGCGATTACGAGATCTCGCTCGAAACATTGAAGTACCTCAAGAAAAAAAGTAAAGGAACGATCATCTTCGATGCACATGGTCCTACCACAGCATGCCTCATCAATGGTGAGCGTATGCGCAAGTTCTGGATCGACCGCGATCAGTGGCTTCCCTATATCGATGTATTGAAGATGAATCTTGAAGAAGCACATGCTTCATGGTTCAAGAAAGAATACGAGAGCCAGGATTTCTCCGAGACACCAGATGTAGATCGTGACAACCTGCGCGAGTTTGCCACGCATTGCCTCGACCAGGGTGTAAAATGTGTTTACATTACGGTTGATTCACGGGGCTGCCTGGTATATTATAAAGTTCGCGGCAAGCTTCATGAAGAAATGGTGCCGGCTGTAAAAGTGGAAAATGTAATTGATACCACCGGCTGTGGCGATTCATTTGCAGGTGGCCTCGGTTTCGGCCTGTTGCAAAAGCCCCGCGACTATATCGGTGCGGCACGCTATGGCAATACACTCGGCGCATTGCGCACACAGGGAAAAACATTTGCCGTTTTTAAAACACTGGAAGAAACCAACCAGATCATTCGCGAAACCTATAGTGGATGATTCACACGCACACCATCTTGTAATCCTAACCCCCTGCAATTGATTAAAGCAATAATATTCGACCTTGACGGAGTAATTGTTGATACCGCGCGGTATCACTTTCTGGCCTGGAAACGATTAGCGGACGAACTGGGTATACCGTTCACCGAAACAGACAACGAGCGCCTCAAAGGCGTGAGCCGCATGCGTTCGATGGAAATTCTCCTGGAGATAGGAGGTATAACGATGAGCGAGACAGAAAAGGAGAAACTGGCCAACAGGAAGAATACATGGTTTGTGGATTATGTGGAGCGCATGCTTCCGGAAGAGATATACCCGGGCGTAAAACCGCTCCTTGAAAAACTCAGGCAGCGCGGTATACAGGTAGCACTGGCATCCAGCAGTAAGAACGCCAAAACGGTAATTCAGCTGCTGCATATACAGGAGCTTTTTGAAGTGGTGGTAGATGGAACGATGATCGTTCATTCAAAACCCGACCCCGAGATATTTTTACTCGCGGCTATGCGCCTGGGTATACCACCCAAAGAATGCCTGGTGGTAGAAGACGCAGAAGCCGGTGTTGAAGCGGCCCACGCTGCAGGCATGCGCTGCCTCGGTATAGGCTCGCCGGAACAATTGTTTAAAGCCGAAAAAGTAATTTCGAAAACCGGAGACTTTACCATGGAAATGCTGCACGAAATAGAGGAGAAGGATAAGATTGGAAAATTAGAAGATTGAAAGATTTTGAAAATCGAATATATATCAACAACTATACTGAACTTTGAACTTTAAACTTTGAACCTTAAACCTTAAACTTTAAGCTTCAACTTTGAACATAAAACAACCAAGCACTATAGCATGAAAGAATATTTGAAGCACCACGAATGGGAGATCATCGAAGAAGGATTGGATCCGCATTACAATAAAATTTCAGAAAGTGTATTCAGTATAGGGAACGGCCGCATGGGGCAACGCGCTAACTTTGAAGAAGAGTATACAGGCGAGACGTTGCGGGGCAGTTATGTAGCCGGAGTATACTATCCCGATAAAACACGGGTAGGCTGGTGGAAGAATGGCTACCCGGAATATTTTGCAAAAGTATTAAATGCACCGAACTGGATCGGCATACATGTAAGCATCGATAACCAGAAGCTTGATCTTGCCAAGTGCAAGGTAGAAGACTTCAGACGCGTGCTCGACATGCGCAGAGGATTACTCTCCCGCAGCTTTGTCGCAGCATTGGGCGATGGTAAAAAATTACGCGTAGAGTCCAAACGATTTTGCAGTATGGCCAATGGTGAACTGGGTGCAATTCGCTATGCCATTACACCCATCAACTTTACCGCGAAAGCACTGCTGTCAATTTATGTGGATGCAGATGTGGTAAATAAAGATTCCAACTACGATGAGAAGTTCTGGGAAGAAGTATATAAAGAAGCTTCTGAAGGAAAGGCGATCGTAACGGCACAAACCAAGAAAACATTTTTTCATGTAACCACGGGCATGCGCTACGTGGTGGAGACTGATGGCAAGAAAGCAGCCATCGATCGCATCAACCTCGAGCAACGCGAGAAGTTTGCAGGAAATATAGTGCAGGTAGAACTGAAGGAAGGCAAGGAGACTGCGATCTATAAATATGCGGCAGTACTTTCATCCGAGAATCATGCGAAAGATCAATTGGTAAAAGCCTGCAACCTGGTGCTTGATAATGCGATATCTGCCGGGTTCAACACATTGCTGGAAGAACATGCCAAAGTATGGGAACACAAGTGGGAGGAATGTGATATTACCATTGAAGGAGATATAGCGGCCCAGCAGGGTATACGCTTCAATATATTCCAGTTAACACAGACGTATACCGGTGAAGATGAACGACTGAACATCGGCCCGAAGGGATTTACCGGAGAGAAATATGGTGGCAGTACCTATTGGGATACAGAAGCGTATTGCCTGCCCTTCTACCTGAGCACAGCGGAGCCGAAAGTTGCCAGAAACCTCCTGATATATCGTTATAAACACCTGGATAAAGCGATTGAGAATGCAAAGAAACTGGGCTTCAAAGATGGCGCTGCATTCTATCCGTTTGTTACCATGAACGGTGAAGAGTGCCATAACGAATGGGAGATCACCTTCGAAGAGATACACCGCACCAGTGCCATGGCGTATGCCATGCGCGACTACATTGAATATACAGACGACAAAGCGTACCTCTCGGAGTATGGCCTGGAAGTATTGATCGGTATAGCACGCTATTGGTCACAGCGGGTAAATTTCTCGGCAGAGAAAAACAAGTTTGTGGTGCTCGGTGTTACCGGCCCGAACGAGTATGAGAACAACGTAAACAACAACTGGTATACCAACTACCTCGGCGCCTGGACACTGCGCTTTACACAGCAGGCTGTTGACTATGTGAAGTCAGCCGATATGAAGCGCTTCAACGAGATAGTTTCGAAAACAAACTTCCGCGAAGAAGAAGAAACCAGCCGCTGGAAAGAGATTGTAGAGAAGATGTACTACCCGATGGACGAGAAGCGGGGCATCATTCTGCAGCAGGATGGCTTCATGGATAAGGAAATATTGCGCGTAAGCGAGCTGAAAAAAGAAGACCGCCCGTTGAACCAGAAATGGTCGTGGGATAGAATACTCCGTTCGTGCTTCATCAAGCAAGCCGATGTACTGCAGGGTATATATTTGTTCGAAGACGACTTTGACATCGAAACGATTCGTAAGAACTACGATTTCTACGAGCCCCTTACCGTGCATGAGTCATCGCTGTCGCCCTGTGTACACGTAATACTTGCTTCCAAGCTCGGCTACAAATCCAACGCTTACGATCTATACCTGCGCACCGCCCGCCTTGATCTTGATGACTATAACAACGATACGGAGGAAGGATGCCACATCACGTCTATGGCCGGTACATGGATGAGCGTGGTAAAAGGTTTTGGCGGTATGCGTGTGCGCAACGGTAAACTATATTTCAACCCGTTCATACCCGATCAATGGAAGTCGTATTCATTCCGCATTGAGTTCCGCGGCCGTGTGCTGAAGATCAAGATAAGTAAAGAGGGCGTGGAGACGAAGCTCGAATCTGGCGCTCCATTGGAGATCGATGTGAAAGGGGAGACCGTGCAGTTAAAATAGTATAGCAGTTGCAGCAACACTTTTTTCTGTGCTATTCTGCGAGTTCTGTGGGAATAAAATGCATTATTTCCCACAGATATAAATGCATTTAACTTTGTGCAGCTTGGTGTCTTCTTTGTGAGCCTTTGTGTTATAGGGATTTTAAAAATAAATACAGGAAAATTTCCCACAGAACTCACGGAATTACACAGATAACTAATAACGGATAACATGCAAACAACTACACCCGTTCTGATAAGGCATAGTTATTTATACGTTGTTGATAGCCGAAAAGAGTTGCTGTATGGACCAACAAAGACAAAAACAAATTGCAAAGGAATGGCATGAAGCTTTTGGTACAGAGGCTTTGAAATATAATTACGATAAATACCTGCACGATAATTTCGTGGCTGATTTTTTTGGAGGCAGCCAGGTGAATAAAATGAAGTACATGGAGGAAGACCAGCGATTCGCATCAGCTTTCACCAACAATCACATAACAGTGGTGGAACAAATTGCTGAAGATAACAAGGTTGTATCCATTATGACATGGACCGCTGTGCAGACCGGCGATCTGCCCGGTATTCCTGCAAGCGGTAAATCGTTTGAGATCAAAGGAATTGCGATTGATTATTTTAAAGATGGCAAGGTGATCAAACATTTTCCATTGTTTGATCAACTCAGCATGATGCAACAACTGGGAGCGATGAGCGAATCTGAAAAATGATAGCACCAATCATTTTCACTCACCGATTTTTAGCGTGCTTTATTCTCCTTGCATGCTATCCAGTTCTTCCTGTTTACGAATCATGGCTTCCTGCGTTGCCTGTAACTCTTCCAGGTTCTGGCGTAATTCTTCCTCGGTAGCGCGCATTTCTTCGGCCTGTCGCTGAGACGTTAAAAGCAGTTCGTGCATTTTCTCCGTGGTACGTACACTTTGTAACGCCGATGCTACAAATTCCCCTGCCTTTTCCAGGAATGAAATATGATGATCCTCAAATTTCTCAAGGCTTGCCAGTTCAATGATGGCTTCTATTTTGTCATTATACTTCATGGGCACAATTACCAGGCAACCAGGCGTTGCTTCGCCCATGCCCGATGTTATATAGGTATAACCTTGCGGTAACTTTGTGAGCAATGTTGTTTCACCTTCCAGGTAGGTCTGGCCGATAAGCCCTACACCAATTTCGATTCTGCGTTCAATAAATTTCTTTCGGTCAAATGCATAGGCGGCAGTCAGTTCCAGGAATGAACCAGACTCTTCTTCCCGTAACACGAACAAACCACCTTGCTGCGCACCCAGGTATTGAGTAAGAAACCGGATCACCTCATTCGATAGCTCAGTTAATTTGCTTTGATGGTTGCGTACTATTTCAGAAAATCTGGTAAGCCCTTCATTGGTCCACAACCTGCGCTCTTCTTCACGCTTCATCTGCTTAAGCTGCTCACGCATATTGGTGAGTCGTCCGGCAAGGCTGGTTTCGTTAAGCGCTTCGTTGTCAGTATTCAACCCCGTCCATTCGGCAGTGTATTTACCTTCGGATATATTTTCGATGAACTCACTGGCCTGCTGAAGATTTACAATGGAATTTTTGATTACATGCTTAGGGTCGTTGAAGACAAGGGGAGTACCTGAATTAAAAATATACTTCCGGTTATTTTCCTCCAGCTCCTTTAACAACAACAACCGCTGCTGCTCATCGCTTTGTATCTTGTAAACTACATACCCCAATGTAGGTAGGCCAATTAACAGAATAAATATTTGCAGGTATAGATTATTGTTTATGGCAGATCGATATTCGATGTTAGCTTCAGCCTTCAGCACCTTTTCATAATCCGAGATCTTTATCCCTATATCAATCCATTTCAAAAATACTTGCAGCCCCCTGTCCTCCTTCATCATTTCTTTGAATGTCTTCATACTGTCCAGGTCAGCTGTTTTTTTCATTTCCATAACAAAGTCCGCATAGTCGTGAAACGCTTTGTGTAAAACTTCTAGTTGTGCCACATCATAACGCTGACTATCCAGTGCTACTTTGAGGGTATCGAACCGTGGATCTACCTGTTGAACGGCTTCCAGGGCCGGACTAAGTATGTTTGCATCTTTTGTAACACCGTAGCCCCGTATGCCCATTTCAAGGTTGTGCAATAACACGACTACCAGTTGATCAACCTGAGAAGAGATTTTCTCTGAATTATGGATAATGGCAGCGTTCTTTATAATGATGTTTTTGTTATGATAAATCAACACCGCATTAACAATAAGGAGCAGCGACACAACCACGATTATCGCAACAATACTTTTCTTCCGGGCAAATGATAACAGTTTCATGAATATTTCAATCAATTATAAAATCAAAGAATAAATTATGGGGTGTTTTTTTTCAGTGTTGAGCGCCTGTGTCGGAATAATACTTGAATTCGCGATACAGAATTTTAATACGCCGCATCTGATATATACATCACAATTTTTTCAAGACAGAACTTCATCATGCAGCCTCGTAAGTTGTGTTCGGTTTCAACAGAGATAAGTATTGGCCAATCAGGTATATATCGATCTGCGCGCAAAGATATCTTGCAGCCGTCTTACCAAACGGTATTGATTAGTCGCATTAACAGGAGTAAAAGGTCTAATAAAGACGTGAAGGGGAGACAAAAAATAAGTCTGGGATGCTTAAAAAAGCAGAATCGAAAAATCTCCGCCAGACTGTGCATGACAGGTTAATCCAACTGCGATTAACAATTAACGGATATAACAATTAGCCGATAGCGCCGTATAGTATGATGAAGAGACAGATGCTCTATAGCTAGAGTATTTAAAAAAATATTCCCTTCCGGAAAATACATTATTCCGGTAATTGATGTGATCCTAAAAAGGCTTTAGCAGCTTAGTTTGTTGCTGATATTCGAAAAATGCGAGTAATAGGAATAGAGAGTTAAAGCTTAATCATTAACAAACTACTTCCTGGTGTACCGAGGCAAATTCTATAAACTCTCTCATAAGTAACATGACCTAAGCGACCCTTCTGCTAACAATTGACTTCATGTATTTGATCACCTCATTCTCATCAGAGAATTGGATGATTTCCTTAACATCACATTGCCCCATTTGCTTCACTTTGTTCGCACAGACCTTCGACATTATTTCTGCATGATCGATTAACTGAACATGATAAAGCTTTTCACCTTTGAGGTGTTGAATCATGCCCGGCAGTAATTTATGAACGATGAGCTTTTGACTTTCTGTTCCGAGGATTCCCATTTTTCGGATATCGGCAACAAACTTTTGTGTTTGCAAACTGGTAAATCCCGTTAGCATCGCATCTACAACAGGAATAAAATGTTTGTCGGATGGAATTTTCTTGAAATACTTTACCCACAGAGCATCCGTATTTTCATCGTAGTAAACGGAAACGAAGTCGGTTCTATAAAACTCTTTCATTATTTGTACAGTGTTCAGTTGCAAAATGGTTTACAAATATTATTATGATCTCATGAGCACGCGAACCGGTAAATCATGATGCCTTACAGGTATATGAAAATGCCAATAATTTGAGAAATCCTTGTACGCTCTTCCTTTTGCTAAAGGATTGATTCTTGCCTATATATATATATATGAATAGGCATACTATAGTAATGTTAAATCACCTGAATTTAGGTATATATTTTATCGGCCAGATTAAATACAGAAGTTTAAAAACTACAGACTGCTGATGCACTACATTCAACATTCGTTGGTCGATATTCCTTGTTCAATATTAAAAATCCAATTGTGCAGAAATCACAGGTAGAATCCCGTGTAAATCTGTCCCGTAGCGATAGGGATGTCGAAACAAAATGCATTTATTTCCCACATCCCGATGACTATCGGGAACAGAAAAATCACAGA
>NZ_DAIQRQ010000120.1:2592-4375 GCF_036786105.1 Ohtaekwangia sp. | reverse complement strand
TTAATGCCTGCGGGTTTAATCGCCAGGAGTATTTTTTCCGGATGGTATCTATCGCTTGCTGCCGCACGGTGGATTGATCGGCACCGGCTTTTACCTCCTGAACTTTTTTGGTTAGCAGGTTGGCAATCTCATACGAAGAATGAAAACCGGGATAGGCGGCTTCAGCTTTTTGAAAACAATCGCGGGCTGCTTCGAGATTACCTTGATGTAAATGTGCAAGGCCATCCTGTTCATACTGACGGGCGGTTTCAGCTTTGCTGGTGGCCGGATTTATTTTCAGTGAATCAGAAATAGATATACCATCACCTTTAAATACGGCAGCGGCATCTGCTATTTGTTTATACTCCGCCTCGTTACCGGTCTTCAAAGCCTGCTCGGCTCTTTTTACATAATAGCTGTTGATCATGGCCACTACATCGTCAGCAAACTTTTTATCGTCTGTTAGCGAAGGTATAATTTTGGTAAGGGCAATCGCTTTATCAGGATTGTTCGAATCGAACGCCTCACTGATGATCTGTTCTGTGAACTTGATCTTATCGAATGCACGCTGCTGTTGCTGCAGTGTGTCGTTGATATAATAACCGACACCGGCCAGTACGGCCGGCACGACAAGGGTTTGTATCCAGAATTTTAAACTGTCTGACATAGATCACTTCTTTTTCCCTTCGCGATTAAAAATATTAAACAACGGTATATCTACCGCAAGAAATGCACTCCAGCGCCAATAAGGATTATCAACCACCGTAGTGCCATCGGCCTGTACCTTGCTTAACCCCGGACCATATTGTCCGCCAAAACCAATGGATAGTGGCAGGTTAAACGGAAATCCATATACAATATACCCACCGGGAGAAAATATCTGTCCGAGTTTTATCTGGTAGTTCTTGCTGGTCTCCACGGTCTTTGTACCTCCTGCTGATACCGAATCATACTTCAAATGATAATCTACAATAGCACCGAGGTCTAGCAGCGAAGCAAACACGCTGGCAGAGCCCCACTTTTTAAAACCATAGCTGGCCGATATACCGATGGGTGCTACTACACCAAATTTACTATTCCAGGCCCGGTCGATAGCACCACCTGCATTATTGCTCCAATAGGCTCCGAGATACGATTGAACAGAAACATTCCATTGCGAATTTTTCTTGATCGATGAGCTTCCCACCGGCAGCACCGCAGCTTCGATAGCGTTCTTTACTTCGTCAGGAGTTTTGGCGTTGGCTACGTTAGACATGAACAGCCCATACTTGGATACTTCCGGTATAATTTTCTCCAGTTTTTCTATATCATTTTTAATAAGCGCTACGGCCTGCGGAATAATGCCTTTCGAATTCAGCTTCTCTATTATACCAGCATTGGCTTGCAGTACTTCCACGTCTTCATCGGTTGCTTTTCCTGAAGTTTGAATCGCAGTGACTACCTTTTTAACATCTGCATCTGGTATAGCGGCTACATCTGACGTATTTACCTTTTTGAGATCGTTGGTAATGCGTGTATTTTTATCTTTCTCCACTACGCCACTAATGCCCTTGAATATATCTACCGCATTTACTACAGCAGCGCTATATTCCTTTTTGAATATATTTTTATACAGATCATTGCCGCTGCGCATGATCTTGACATAGTCGTCTGCCAGAAATTGCGCATTAAACAGCTTAACCAAACCAAAGCTATATTCCACTACATCAATACCTGCACTGATGTAGGTATAATAATCATCATTAGTCAGCTTTTCATGAGCTTGTTGTTTTTCCTTTATATCGGCAGCGATGTTCTCCACTTT
>NZ_DAIQRQ010000120.1:0-2492 GCF_036786105.1 Ohtaekwangia sp. | reverse complement strand
AACAACACCGCGATCTCCGGATTTTCTTCAACACATTTTTTGAACCGGTTAAAGAATGAAATGGTAAGCTCTTCTTTCGCACGGCTTATCATGAACAATGCTATACCTTCTGCCTGTGTGGTTACGTCAAGCCCGGCAACACCTGAAAAAAGTTTTGCAGCACTGGCTGTAATGCTGCTGCTGCTTTGCGCATTAACCTTCGGCAATCTTAGAAAAGGATTAGTAGAAAATTCCTGCTGTATCTCGCCATAGGTTGTCTTGTCGGTATACTTCTTCAGTATCTCGGCAGCTTTAACAGCATTTGCTACGGGAATCAATACGCGGTCACTATCATCAGGAACAGGATTTAGCGCTGCAAGGTCTAACGCATCCTGGTAAGCGATCTGCGCACGCAACGTAAACGAGAACAAAAACAGGAGAGCGCTCAGGTATATAACTTTTCTCATCTTAGAGGTTATTTAAAGTATTAACGGGGTTTATCAACTTGCCATACGGCAGGGTATCAGCATGATTCATCAGTTGAGTTCTCAGATCATGTGCTCTGTAATTGCTGTTCTTTTTGCGGACGGCTTCCAGCAGCAACGCTGCTATACCGGCAACATAAGGTGTTGCCTGACTACAGCCTGTAAGTGTAACGTATCCTTTATTCAACGAGGTAGAAAGAATTTCCTCACCGGGGGCGAATATATTAGTATCACTTGCATTGATGGTATCAGCAAGTGGAGTATGCGCCCTGGTAACACCTCCTACAGAAAGTACACCGCTATATTTAGCAGGGTATAAAATGTTGTTTCCGGTCGTCTCGTCTTTATTACCGGCAGCAGCCACCACTAAAATTCCTTTTGCAATAGCGTTGTTCACGGCAGACTCCAAGGCAGCATTGTTATCCGGTACGCCATTGCTGATAGAAATAATGTCTACGGTCTGATCGATAGCCCACGTGATACTTTTTACAAGGAACGACACGTCATCGCCATGAATATCGTTGGTAATTTTGCCGAGATAAAAATTCGAGTTATAGGCTAATCCTTTTACGCCAAAGCCATTATTTGAAGCTATAATAATACCGGCTACATGTGTACCGTGGCCCGTTTGATCGGCTACACCCGAAGGACTATTGGTCAAATCTTTCAGGTTAGCCGGGTTAACGATCAGATCAGGATGCGGCAATGCTATACCAGAGTCGAGTACAGCGATCTTTATCTTATCACCGGTCAAACCTTTCTTCCATAGTTCGGAAACATTAAAGTCGTTGTGCCACCAGAAGTCTGCTTCGTTATATTCCTGGAGCGTTATAGCCGAAACGATTTCACGAATATCAATACCACCACTCCAATAGTAATTATTGGCAGCATCTTTTAACCAGGTATTAACACCTTTGTAAACATCGCCGTTGTATAGTTTACCGTCAACTTCCAGCTCGCTGCCGGGAGCCAGGTATTGGTAACTGGGGGCGGTGAGACTCGGGCGCCCTACGCGAACATGCAGGTAATCTTTAACGGTAACTTTCATCGTTCTGTATATACTATAGCCGTAACGATTTGCTCATACTAATGCCGTTTGGCCATACGGTAACAACTCCAAGGCTATTGCTGTTGTAGAAACCAGCGGGCAAGAGTATACAATATAGCACCGCCACCGAGTGATTGATGTAAATGCCTGTGACTTTTTTATTATGAAGTATAAATATTATCTAAAGACGGGCAGAATCTGGTATGATTTACAATTCGGGCGAGTGAATAAATGCGTAGCATGAATGGCATCTGCTTTCAGGCAAATATGAAAAAAACCAAGGTGCCCGGCTGCCGGGCCCCTGGTAGGGTAGGTCTTTTAATTTCTTCTTGCATGGCCAACGTTAGCCCCAACGTTTCATGCTGGAGAATGCACGCCTCAATTTACAAGCATGAGGAAACTTTATGTGTTTATTAGAGCCCATCTAATAACATCCGATGTAAATGATTGGAAAGTTTTCAGCCCATTCATAAAACTTCACGTACATTGACTGAAGACTTTCGCAGTATTTTTCAAGGAGTTGGCTAATAATAGCACCTGTATTCCGCACAGCTTCCAACCCTGAAAAAGACTATAAAATGCAAAAGCCCATCTTTCTACTATTGGTACAGCAGAATGATGGGCTCTTGAATCGAATGTAGATAATTTGCCTCAATTTTGCAATTCATTGATTGTTAATTAATTCGGATGAAATCACCGGATTAAGACTTTCTACGATTTGATTTTATTGCTAATAAAGATTCACTTAGCCAGATGGAGCCAGTAATGAATTGATTTATGATTAAAGTAAAAATCTGATCACCTCTCAATGATTACGTGAGCAAAGGTTGCTTAAATTGCATCATGAATATTCACGTAGGTCGCGAAATAGAAAAAGTGCTTCGCGATTCAGGATTGAAGAAAGCAGAGTTCGCCCGCAGGATCAATACCAGCCCACGCAATGTCTATTCTATTTTTAAAAGAGAGGAGATCAAGACCGA
>NZ_DAIQRQ010000004.1:204458-211391 GCF_036786105.1 Ohtaekwangia sp. | reverse complement strand
AGTTATATGAAAATCACCGTTCCGCCCGATGTTCTCACGGTTCGTCTTCCGGGTGAAGCCGAACTTGCCATTGTTATGATCCGCAAAGAGCTCAACAGTCGCAGGGCTGTATACCATTTAGAGCAGGCCGGTTTCCCGGTCGCTATACCTGCCTACAACTTTCGCGATACCGTGCTGGAGCTTGTGGGGTTTACTGATCCTTCCGATCAGTTGTGCCAGTGGTATGACTCCCTGCTGGAACAATACGCACGCACAACCGATACGGAAGTAGTCAGTGACTGCTCACGCCAGGCGTTCGAGTTATATCTCGATCTTGCAACTGTCAGGCGCACGCTGCACAGCCCATCCGACACAGCGCGGCCCTCCTGATGCTATACGGTAGGGAAATTTGGCGCTCCTGGCGTGTAAGCGTGTTGAACATACTGCTATCGTTTGGCCGTTGAAACATTTCTTTCCGAAGGCGGGGATTTAGTTTCCGAAGGGTAGGATTTTGTTTCCGAAGAGAGGGAGGATTAGAAAATTGGAAGATTGGAAATCCAGTGGCACGGAGTTACACAAAGGGAAGACACGAAGTTGCTCAAAGGGAAAGGCAGGAGGTATACTGTTTTTCAATTTTTCAATCTTCTAATTTTTCAATTGCATAAAAAAAGAAAGAGCCGCTCCTTTAACGGGAACGGCTCTTTAAAATTATAGCGGTATATCTGCGATTGGACTACCCGTTCATGGAGAGCAGGAACTCTTCGTTGGTGCGGGTGCCTTTCATTTTACCTTGTAAAAATTCCATGGCTTCTACGGAGTTCATGTCAGACATAAACTTGCGCAGTATCCATACGCGTTGCAGTTCTTCTTCTTTCATGAGCAGGTCTTCGCGGCGTGTGCCCGATGCCGGTACATCCATAGCAGGGTATACGCGTCTGTTGGCCAGCTTGCGGTCGAGCTGCAATTCCATGTTGCCGGTACCTTTAAATTCTTCGAAGATAACTTCGTCCATCTTCGAGCCGGTATCGATCAGAGCGGTAGCGATAATGGTGAGTGAGCCACCGTTTTCAATTTTACGGGCCGCACCAAAGAAGCGCTTCGGCTTGTGCAGTGCGTTGGCATCCACACCACCGGAAAGTATTTTACCGGACGATGGCACCACGGTGTTATAAGCTCGTGCGAGACGTGTAATAGAGTCGAGGAGAATCACTACATCGTGTCCGCATTCTACCATGCGCTTTGCTTTTTCAAGCACAATGCTGGAAACTTTCACGTGGCGCTCGGCCTGTTCATCGAATGTAGAAGCAATTACTTCTGCATTTACGCTGCGCGCCATGTCGGTAACTTCTTCCGGGCGTTCATCGATCAGCAATACGATCAAATATACTTCCGGGTGATTTTGTGCAATGGCGTTCGCTATATTTTTCAGCAATACAGTTTTACCGGTCTTGGGTTGTGCCACAATCATACCGCGCTGTCCTTTACCGATAGGCGAGAACAGGTCGAGTATACGGGTAGACATATTGTCGGGTGTAGTGCTGAGCTTTAGTTTCTGCTCGGGGAAGAGTGGCGTGAGGTATTCAAATGCCACGCGGTCGCGGATCTCTTCGGTAGTTTTGCCGTTAACGGATTCAACTTTTAAGAGTGCGAAATATTTTTCACCTTCTTTCGGCGGGCGGATCAAACCTTTTACGGTATCACCGGTTTTGAGTCCGAATAATTTTATCTGCGATGGCGATACGTAAATATCGTCAGGGCTGGCCAGGTAATTATAGTCTGATGAGCGGAGGAAGCCGTAGCCATCCTGCATAATTTCGAGTACGCCTTCGTTGCTGATGGCGCCATCAAACTCGCGTATAGAGGCAGCCCGCTGATGATGCTGTTGTCTTTCGGGCATGCGGTCGTGGCGCGGCTCTTCATTAATAATGATATTTTCGATATCGCTGTCGTCAGCGTTGTCTTCAAAATTTTGAGGAGCAGACGATGAGGAAGAAGAAGCAGGCGAATCGAAATCGAGATTTATAGAGTCGAGTAATTCATCAGAAGTAAAGTCGGTTTCCGCTTTTGCAGGCGGAGGCGGAGTTGAAACAGCGGGTGCTACATTTTCGCGTCTGCGCGGGCGCATTTTGCGTTCAGGCGCAGCAGCGTTGGTGTCGGTAGATTCAGCAGTTTCGGGAGCAGCAGTAACGGCGGCTTTTTTGGCGGGGGCAGATGTGTCGCCAGATACAGCTTGTTGATCGAGGATTTTGTAGATGAGGTCTTGCTTGGAGAGCTTCTTGGCGTTCTTTACGCCCATATCCTCTGCGATTTCTTTTAACTCAGAAAGCAGCCTGACATTCAGGTCGTCAATAGTGTACATGAGATTTAAAAATGAATGATTTAGTTAAAAATGATTTGTGAAATTGGTTGTGGTGATCAGCAAAAAGCGCTGAATAGTAACGTCCATGAAAAACAGATAACTAGAGAACAAAAATTTAGTAAAGAGTCCGGATTTATATTCAGAGGGCTTGAGATAAAAGCCGAATGACATTGCAAGTATAACCCAAAATTAAAAATTATCAAATGGTTAAATATTTTTATTCAAATGGCAAAAGCTCAACCCGATCAAAAAAACTAATTTTGGAACCCTTAAAAAATCATACGCATGCTACAAGTAGCCGTCATTCGTGAACAAACCGAAAAAATTATTCAGGGTTTGAGTAAACGAAATTTTAAAGATGCACAGACACTCATTCAACAGGTGCTCGAAAATGATCAGTTACGCAGAGATACCCAGAAGGTACTTGATGAACTGAAAGCTAAATCGAACAGCGATGCCAAAAAGATTGGCGAGTTGATGAAGTCTGGCAAGCAAGATGACGCTACTGCTTTACGCGCTGCTGTTGCCGCCGATAAAGACAAAGTAAAAACGCTGGAAGCAGAACTTGATACATACGAGAAACGACAGCTTGAATTGTTGTATAAGGTCCCCAACGTTCCACACGAGCAAGTACCGGCCGGTGTTGGTGCAGACGATAATCTTAACGTATACCAGCATGGAACAGTTCCGCAGCTCGACAGCGATGCACTGCCGCACTGGGAGCTAATTAAGAAATACGACATCATCGATTTCGACCTGGGTATAAAAATCGCCGGTGCGGGGTTTCCGGTATATAAAGGCAAAGGTGCGCGGCTGCAACGTGCACTCATCAATTTCTTTTTGGATGAAGCTGCACGTCTGGGCTATCGCGAAATACAACCACCCATTGTGGTGAACGAAGCTTCCGGCTACGGCACCGGGCAACTACCCGACAAGGAAGGACAAATGTACTTTGTGAATGAAGATGGTTTATACCTGATTCCTACTGCCGAAGTACCGATCACAAATTTATACCGCGATGTATTGTTGCAGGAAGATGAACTGCCAATCAAAAATGCAGGCTATACACCCTGCTTTCGCCGTGAAGCAGGAAGCTGGGGTGCGCACGTGCGCGGGTTGAATCGCCTGCATCAGTTCGATAAAGTAGAGATTGTGCAGGTACGCAAGCCTGAAGATTCATACCAGGTACTGGATGAAATGTGTGCTCACGTACAAGGTTTGCTGGAGAAACTGGAATTACCGTATCGTAAATTATTACTCTGCGGTGGCGACATGGGCTTTAATTCTGCCATGACCTACGACATGGAAGTATTCTCTGCTGCCCAGCAACGCTGGCTCGAAGTAAGCTCGGTAAGTAACTTCGAAACATTCCAGGCCAACCGCCTCAAGCTGCGCTATAAAAACAAGGAAGGTAAAACACAGTTGCTGCATACACTCAACGGAAGCGCACTGGCATTACCCCGCATCGTAGCCGCTATACTGGAAAACAACCAGACCAAAGAGGGGATCCGTATTCCGAAAGTGCTGGTACCGTATACGGGCTTTGATGTGATACAATAGCTGCGAGCTTCTGGCTACCAGCTGCTGGATGATATTGCTGAGGGGACGTGTTTGTTTAATAGAAATGTGTCGGGTGGATTAGTTGTGAGCTTCAAGCTACTGGCTGTTAGAGGAGTGGGAGTGATCGGATTCAGTGTGCTTGAAAAATAAAAGAAAAAAATTCCGCATGAAGCCAAAGCTCCAAATCACCGGCATCGAACCGTTGGAAGCAGCTCGTAAAATAACAATTACCTTCCAGCAGCTCGAAGCTAGCGGCTAGCAACTATTTATAGTATTCTTCAATAGTAAACGGAACGCGGATAACGTGTAACCTATAATAAACATGATAGATTCGGAGTTTGCGCAGATACGTGAGGTGTCTGCTCACTATATAGGTAATCGTGCCAATGGCGATTCGCTGCGACTTTCGGAAGCGCCGATTGAGGTGGATGACGAACGTATACAGCAGTTACTGCGTACATATTTTCTCTCCAACTTCGGTACGCCTGCGTTTTATACGTTTACGTTCTCCAACGAAGACTTCAAGCTGAACCCTATATATCAGTTTGCTTCACAGATATTTAAAGAGCCGGGCTCGTTTCACGAGAACTCAGTAAACCTGGCGAAGCATTTATATGAAGCCACGCAACACCCCAACATCAAGCCGGGCGAACTATATATAGCCTACTTTCAAAGCGTGGAAGTGCAGAACGACAATGTAGAGGCGATTGGTATATTTAAGTCGGAGAACAAAGAGAATTATTTGAAACTCTCGCACCAATTCAGCCTGCATGCCGATGAAGGTATAAATGTAAAAAAGCTCGACAAAGGCTGCCTGATCTTGAATCGCGAAGAAGACGAAGGGTATAAAGTGTTGATTGTAGATAACATCAACAAATCGGATGCGCATTTCTGGAAGCACGACTTTCTGAATATAAAACCACGGTCGGATGCGTTTCATCATACGCAGAACTTCATGCAGCTTACGAAGCAGTATGTGGAAGATCAGCTTTCAGAAGAGTTTAGCGTATCGAAGGCCGATAAGATCGATCTGTTAAATCGTTCGATGGAATTTTTCCGCTCCAATGAAGAATTCAGTAAAGCTGATTTCGAAGTAAATGTACTTGGAAACGTAGATGTAATTGAGTCGTTCCGAAATTTCGGCAATGACTTTATGGCCAACAATAACTTTGACGTGATCGACCACTTCGAGATATCGGCACAAGCAGTAAAGAAACAGGCACGCATATTCAAGACTGTATTAAAGCTCGACAAGAACTTTCACATCTATATACATGGCAACCGCGAGCTCATCGAAAAAGGCTTCGATGAAGTTACGGGCAAACACTACTACAAGCTATATTTTGATAATGAAAGCTGATGGAAATAGCTGCGAGCTGCTGGCTGCGAGGTGCTGGAAGGTAATCATCATTTTACGGCTTCTTGAAATGGTTCGATGCTGGCAGCTTGGAGGTTGGGCCTCATCCCTTCCCTTCTCCAAATGGAGAAGGACAGTAGAATTTTTTTGTTTTTGATTTTTTAAGCGCACCTTAATCCCATCGCTTCCACTCCTCTGGCAGCTAATCCACCCCGGCACGTTTCTACTAACGAACACGTTCCCTCAGCAACATCGTCCAGCAGCTGGCAGCTTGAGGCTCGCAGCCAATTATTGACTCCACCAGCCACGTTGCCGTTCGTCCTAAGTTTGTTTGGTATGGATAAACGGGAAAGTGTATTTTGAATCATTAATTAAGGATTGTATGAAAATTCAAACACGTTTACCGGTAACTTGCCTGGCGTTGATAACGCTGGCGTGTTCAACGAAGAAAGAAGAGACAAGTATGAAATATCCAGAAACCAAGAAAGTTGACTCAGTCGATACATTCTTTGATGTAAAAGTAGCAGACCCCTACCGTTGGCTTGAGAATGATACAGCCCAGGAAACTGCTGAATGGGTAAAAGCGCAGAATGAAGTTACGTTCGACTTCCTCGCGAAAATTCCTTATCGTGAAACGGTAAAGAAACGCCTTGAGCAGGTATATAATTACGAGCGCCTCAGTGCACCGTTCAAAGAAGGAGAATACTACTACTTCTATAAGAATGATGGATTGCAGAACCATAGCGTTCTATACCGTAAGAAAGGGGAGGACGGAACACCCGAAGTTTTTCTGGACCCTAATACTTTTTCGAAAGATGGTACAACAGGATTGTCGGGTATATACTTTACAAAAGATGCATCGCTTACCGCTTATCTTATTTCAGAAGGGGGATCAGACTGGCGCAAGGCTATCGTGATCAGAACGGCTGATAAGTCGGTGGTGGAAGACTCGCTGCGCGATCTCAAATTTACCGGCATAGCGTGGAAAGGTAACGAAGGTTTTTATTATAGCAGTTACGACAAACCGAAAGGCAGTGAGCTTTCATCGAAGACACAACATCATAAATTATATTATCACAAGCTCGGCACGCCACAGCGTGAGGATAAACTTGTATTTGGTGGCGAAGAAACTCCGCGCCGGTATATCGGGGCAGGACTTACCGAAGATGAACGCTTCCTCATCGTATCAGCCGCCACCAGCACAACAGGTAACGAACTTTATGTTCAGGATTTGAAAGACCCGAAAGGTAAACTGGTAAACCTGGTAAATAACTTCGATAACAACCATAGTGTGATTGATAATGATGGCTCGCGACTCATCATTCAAACGAACCTCCATGCTCCGAACGACCGCATTGTAGAAGTAGACTTTGCAAACCCTGCACCGGATCATTGGAAAGATATTATACCGGAAACTGAAAATGCATTGCAGGGAGTAAGTACAGCCGGTAAAAAATTATTCGTGAACTATTTGAAAGATGCGAGTACACTCGTCAAGCAGTTCGACTATCATGGTAAGCTGGAGCGTGAAGTAGAGTTGCCGGGTATAGGAACCGCCGGTGGCTTTGGTGGCAAGATTGGCGATAAGGAAGTATATTATTCGTTTACATCGTTCACGTATCCCACTTCTATATTTAAGTATGATATAGCTTCGGGTAAATCTACTCCGTATGAAAAA